>NZ_JACESD010000039.1:0-27586 GCF_013911995.1 Euryhalocaulis sp. | reverse complement strand
ATTTTAACCAGCTTCAAGTGATTTTTTAAAAAAGTTTTTTTGGGTATTCCTAATTACCCTCACCGCCGGATAAACCTTGCGAAAAAGGTGGCGTTCTGGGCGCGGGCTTCGGCCTCCAGCACGCCTTCGGTCACCTTGATCCCGGCTTTTTTCAGAATCTCGATTCCCTGTCCGTTCGTGCGCGGATCATCGTCGCGGCAGGCGACAATGACGCGGGCGGGCTGCGCCTTCACCAGCGCCTCCGCGCAGGGCGGGGTGACGCCGTGATGGGCGCAGGGCTCCAGGCTGACATAGATGTCCGCGCCCTTGGCGCGCTTGCCGGCCTTGTCCAGCGCCTGCGTCTCGGCGTGCGGGCGGCCGCCGGGGGCGGTTGCCGCTTCGCCCACGACCTCCCCCTTCTTCACGATGACGCACCCGACCGCCGGATTGGGGGCCGTGCGGCCCCGCATGGGTTCGGCCAGCGCGAGGGCGCGCATCATGTAATGCGTGTCGTCGTCCGTGCTCACTTGAAATCGGGCAGAGGCTTGGCGCGGTCCGAATCCAGATAACGCGCATTCTGGAGGGACAGATCCTGCCCCATCTCGATCAGCAGCGGATTGCCGGTAGGGATTTCATAGGACGCGATATCCTCGTCCGACACCTTGAACAAATGCTTCATCAAAGCGCGCAGGGAATTGCCATGCGCGGAGATGATGACGTTTTCGCCGCCCGCCAGCTTCGGCGCGATGTCGCTTTCCCAGTATGGCAGCACGCGCTCCAGCGTGGTCTTCAGGGATTCGGTGTCCGGCAGCTCCTCGTCGGAGAGGCGGTTGTAGCGCCGGTCATGGCGGGGGTGGAACTCGCTGGACTTTTCCAGCGGCGGCGGCGGCGTGTCGTAGGAGCGGCGCCAGACCAGAACCTTCTCCTCGCCATGCTTTTCGGCGGTCTCCGCCTTGTTCAGACCGCTCAGCCCGCCATAGGAACGCTCGTTCAGGCGCCAGTCCTTGGTCACCGGCAGCCAGACCGCGTCCAGTTCCTCCAGCGCCAGCCACAGCGTGCGGATGGCGCGCGTCTGCATGGAGGTGAAGGCGCAATCGAAATCCACGCCTTCGGCTTTCAGCAACTCGCCGCCGCGGCGCGCCTGCTGCACGCCCTGCTCGGTCAGGTCGACATCGACCCAGCCGGTAAAGCGGTTTTCCAGATTCCATTGCGACTGGCCGTGACGGATCAGGGCAAGCTTGGGCATGTCGGTAGCTGTCCTATTCTTTGAGAAGCGACTGGCCGGTGGCGGCCCAGTCTTTCAGAAACGCATCCAGCCCCTTGTCGGTCAGGGGATGCTTTGCCAGCGCCTCCAGCGTGGCGGGCGGCAGGGTGGCCACATCCGCACCGGCCAGCGCGCTGTCGCGCACATGGGCGCTGGTGCGGATGGAAGCGGCCAGGATCTCGGTCTTGAAATCCGGGTAGTTGTCATAGATGGCGCGGATCTCGCGGATCAGCTCCATACCGTCCGCGCCCATGTCGTCGATCCGCCCGATGAAAGGGGAAATATAGGCCGCGCCGGCCTTGGCCGCGAGCAGCGCCTGATTGGCGGAGAAGCACAGCGTCACGTTCACCGCCACGCCGTCATCGGCCAGCTTGCGCGTGGCGGTCAGCCCCGCCCAGGTCAGCGGCGCCTTGATGACGATATTTCCAGCGATTTCGCGCAGGCGCTTGGCTTCGGCCAGCATCCCGTCCGTGTCGGTGGCGGTGACTTCCGCGCTGACCGGGCCGGAGACGATGCCGCAGATTTCCTCCAGCACCTCGAACACGTCGCGCCCCGATTTGGCGATCAGGGACGGGTTCGTGGTGATGCCATCGATCATGCCGGTTCCGGCATATTGGCGGATCTCGTCTGTGTCGGCGGTATCGAGAAAGAATTTCATGTCTGGCCTCTCCCCTGCTGGGCCTTTTCGTCATAGCCGTCCGGGCGCGCCGGTTCGACCCGCTCAATCAGCGCCAGCACGTCCGGGCGCGCGGGCGGCGCGGCGGAGCGGCCCGCCGCGGCCAGCACCACGGCCAGCAGCGCCAGCACCGCGGACTGGATCATCATCACGGTCAGCAGGCCCGCCGCAGCGGTGAACCAGCCCGGAGACGCCGCGCCCCACAGCTTGATCACCGCGGCGACCACCAGCAGCGCGGCGCAGACCGCGCCCAGCCCGGCGGCGAACAGAGTGGCGCGCGCCAGAACCCGGTCCGCGAACACGATGATGGAGCGCATGCCATGCACGACCAGCGAGGTCAGCGACATGCGCGAGCGGCCCTCGATCCGCTGCGCCCGGTCGATGGTGATGCGCGCCACGTCGAGACGGGCGGAGAGGATGGCCGCGCCATAATGCGACCAGGCCTCGTCCATCCGCGCGATGCGCAGCGCGGCGGCGGGGGCGAGCGCCGAAAAATTGCCATGACGCAGGCGCATGCCGGTCAGCACCCAGAAGAATGCGTAATAGAGGCGCAGGAACATGCGGAACCAGAACGGCACCGAGCGCCGTCCGCGCTCGGCCACCACGGCGTCCGCGCCGGACGCCTCCATGGCTTCCAGAAGGCGCGGGATGTCGGCGGGATCATCCTCGCCATCCGAATCCATGACGATGACGGCCGCGCCCGGCTTTTCGCGCATGATCCAGTTGAGACCGGTGAGGATGGCGCGCTGGTGGCCCAGATTGCGCTCAAGGCGCAGAACAACGCCGTCCATCCCCGCGGCGGCGATGTCGGCGGCCTGCACGGGCGCCTTCATGGAGCCGTCATCGGCCACCACGATAAAGGCGTCCGGCGCGGCGGCGGCCAGCCGCTTGACCAGCACGGCGAACGCCGCGCGGTCGTCCAGCGCCGGCACAAGCACGGCGCGCGTGTTCGGATCGCTCTTGACACCGCTCATGCCCGCCCGTCTACACGCGCTTGAGTTCCAGCGCAAAGCGCGAGCCATTTGATGCCTGACCGTCTTTTCTACCCCCTGTTCATCCTGCTGATCGCGGGGATGATCACCGCGGCCCTCCTGCCCGGCCCGGACCGCAGCAACACGCTGGCCCTGAACCAGGATTCGGCGAACGGGCCGATGCTGGCGCGGGGGGCGGACCTGCGCGCCCTGCGGGCCGCCGAGGGCCTGTCCGTGGAGCTGCACGAAAGCGAGGACGGCGACGAGGTGGAATACGCCCGCGCCCGCGCCACCCGGGCCGAGGGCGTGGGCGATGGCTCCGCCGGCGTGTTCATCACCATCGCCCCACGGCAGGAGCGCGCGCTGAACGGGCGCACCGTGCGGGTCGCCGTGCTGGCGCGGGCGCGCGGCGCGGATGCAACCGATCGCTTCCTGGTCGGTTACTTCACCGGCGACTCCCCCGGCTCCAGCGGCTGGCGGGAGTTTACTCCGACGCGGGAGTTCGAGACCTATGTCTTCACCTTCGCCCTGCCGGAGAAAGACGGCCCGCCGGGCGTCGACTATCTGGGCGTGTGGCCGGACCCGTCAGGCGAAGGCAAGACGCTGGACATCGCCCAGCTGAGCGTGGAGCCGGTTGAATGAGCAAACAGACCCCATCCATCGAGGCCGGCAAGCGCGTCCTGCGTATCGAGGCGGACGCCCTGACCGCGCTTGAACAGGCGCTGGACGGCGCGTTCGACACGGCGGTCGGCAGAATCGCCGAAGCGAAGGGCCGCGCCGTGCTGGCCGGCATCGGCAAGTCGGGCCATGTGGCGCGCAAGATCGCCGCGACCATGGCCTCCACCGGCACCCCGGCGCTCTATGTCCACCCGACCGAGGCCAGTCACGGCGATATGGGCATGATCACGCCCGACGACGTGGTGATCGCCCTGTCCCGCTCCGGCGAGACGCAGGAACTGAGCGACCTGATCGGCTATTGCCGCCGCTTCGCCATCCCGCTGATCGCCATAACCGCCGTGGGGGAAAGCACGCTGGGCCGCGCCGCCGATATCGCGCTGGTGCTCCCCAATGCGCCGGAGGCCTGCGCGGAGACCAAGGCGCCCACCACCTCCACCACGCTGCAAATTGCGCTGGGGGACGCGCTGGCCGTGGCGTTGCTGGAGCGGCAGGGCTTCACGGCCGAGCATTTCCGCCAGTTCCACCCGGGCGGGGCGCTGGGCGCGCGCCTGATGCGCGTCGGCGACCTGATGCATGCGGGCGAGGAGATGCCGCTGACCGGGGCCGACACGCCCATGTCCGAGGCGCTGATCGCGATGAGCGAGAAGGGTTTTGGCGCGGTCGGCGTGACCGGCCCGGACGGCAAGCTGGCCGGGATCATCACCGATGGCGATCTGCGCCGGCACATGGGCGGCGGCCTTCTGGACCAGCCGGCCAGCGCCGTGATGACCGCCAACCCGATCACCACGGAGCCGGGCGTTCTGGCCGCCGACGCGCTGCGCCGCATGACGGCGCAATCGCCGCGCATTACGGTGCTGTTCGCGCTGGAAGACGGAAAGCCCGCCGGCATCCTGCACATTCACGATTTGCTGCGGGCGGGAATCGCCTGACCGCTTGCTTGCCGCGCCATGGCGGCGTGGCTATGCACAGTTCAAGCTTCAAGAGCCACTGCACACGGAACGTCACGCATGCTTCCCGACCCCAAAGACCAGATCGCGCCCAATAGCTGGGACTATGAAACGCTGCCCCTGATCAAGGCGACGGGCTTTCGCGAGTATGACGCGCGCTGGAAATTCGGCGAGGAGCTGAATCTCTACGGCGTTCAGGCGCTGGGGCTGGGTCTTGGCACGCTGATCCACGAAACCGGGGTGAAGCCCAAGATCATCACCGCGCACGATTACAGGTCCTATTCGCTGTCCATCAAGCAGGCGCTGACGGTGGGCCTGATGAATGCGGGGATCGAGGTTCACGATATCGGCCTGGCGCTGTCGCCCATGGCCTATTTCGCGCAATACGATCTGGATATTCCGTGCGTGGCGATGGTCACGGCCAGCCATAACGCCAATGGCTGGACCGGCGTGAAGATGGGCGTCGAGAAGACGCTGACCTTCGGACCGGACGAGATGAAGCGCCTGAAGGAAATCGTTCTGGAGAACCGCTCCCAGGCGCGCCATGGCGGCCACTACACGCGGGAGCTGGGCGTCGCCGAGCGTTACATCGCGGACGCGGCCGGCGGCGACAAGCTGTCCCGCCCGATCCGCGCCGTCGTGGCGGCGGGCAACGGCACGGCCGGCGCGTTCGCCCCCAAGGCGCTGAAGGCGCTGGGCGCGGAGGTGATCGAGATGGATTGCACGCTCGACCACTCCTTCCCGAAATACAATCCGAACCCGGAAGACATGAAGATGCTGCACGCCATGGCCGAGCGCGTGCGCGAAGAGAAGGCCGATATTGGCCTCGCCTTCGACGGCGACGGCGACCGTTGCGGCGTGGTGGACAATACGGGCGAGGAAATCTTCGCCGACAAGATGGGCGTGATCCTGGCCCGTGATCTCAGCCACGAATTCCCGGAGGCGCAATTCGTCGCCGACGTGAAATCCACGGGCCTTTTCAACACCGACCCGGTGATGCAGGAAAACAAGGCCGAGACTGACTATTGGAAAACCGGCCATTCCTATATCAAGCGCCGCGTGCGGGAGCTGGGGGCGCTGGCCGGGTTCGAGAAGTCGGGCCATTATTTCTTCAACGCCCCGATCGGGCGCGGCTATGATGACGGCCTGATTTCAGCGGCCGCCATCCTGCGCATGCTGGACCGCAATCCCGGCAAGTCGCTGGCCGATCTGCGCGAGGCGCTGCCCAGGGTCTGGGGCTCGCCCACCATGTCGCCGCATTGCGACGACGAGAAGAAATACGATGTCGTAGACCGGATCATCGAGGAATACCGGGAACTGGCCGAAAATGACGGCGAGATTCTGGGCCGCAAGATCACCGACGTGGTCACCGTGAACGGCGTCCGCGTGACGCTGTCCGACGGCACATGGGGCCTCGTGCGCGCCTCCTCCAACACGCCCAACCTTGTCGTGGTGGTGGAGAGCCCGAGTTCAAAGGACGACATGGTCGCCATGTTCCGCGATATCGAGGCGCGCCTGGCGCGCCATCCCGAAATCGGCGAATTCGACCAGAAGATCTAACGCCGCAAACCCCGCTTTCTCAGGAGGAAACCCATGCGCGTAGCGATGATCGGCACCGGCTATGTGGGCCTGGTGTCGGGCGCCTGTTTCGCCGATTTCGGCCATGTCGTGACCTGTGTCGACAAGGACGAATCCAAGATCGCCCGGCTGGACAAGGGCGAGATTCCGATCTTCGAACCGGGCCTGGAAAAACTGGTCGCGACCAATGTCGAGGCGGGGCGGCTGAAATTCGCCACCACGCTGGATCAGGCGGTGAAGGAAGCGGACGCGGTGTTCATCGCGGTCGGCACGCCGTCGCGCCGCGGCGACGGGTTCGCGGACCTGTCCTATGTCTATGCTGCGGCGAAGGAAATCGCCGAAAAGATGGACGGCTACACGGTGGTCGTCACCAAATCCACCGTGCCGGTCGGCACCGGCGACGAGGTGGAAAAAATCATCCGCGAGACGCGTCCGGACGCCGAGTTCGACGTGGTTTCCAACCCGGAATTCCTGCGCGAGGGCGCGGCGATCAGCGACTTCAAGCGCCCCGACCGGGTTGTGGTCGGCACGGACGCCGCACGCGCCCGCGACGTGATGAACGAGCTGTACCGCCCGCTCTATCTGAACCAGACGCCCATCGTGTTCACCAATCGCCGCACGTCAGAGCTGATCAAGTATGCGGCCAACGCGTTCCTGGCGACCAAGATCACCTTCATCAACGAGATCGCCGAGCTGTGCGAGCATGTCGGCGCGAACGTGCAGGAAGTGGCGCGGGGCGTCGGCCTGGACGGACGTATCGGGTCAAAATTTCTGCACGCCGGACCGGGCTATGGCGGCTCCTGCTTCCCCAAGGACACGCTGGCGCTGGTGCGCACGGCGCAGGAGGCCGGATCGCCCATCGATATCGTGGAAACGGTCGTGAAGGTGAACGATTCCCGCAAGGAGCTGATGGCCAGCAAGGTGGTGGCGGCCTGCGGCGGGTCGGTCAAAGGCAAGACGATCGGCGTGCTGGGCCTGACCTTCAAGCCCAATACCGACGACATGCGCGAAGCGCCGAGCCTCGCCATCCTGCCGGCCCTCGCCGATCAGGGCGCCTCCATCCGCGCTTTCGATCCGGAAGGGATGGAAGAGGCGGCGAAGCTGCTGGAAATCGGCGACATGACCTGGTGCAAGAACGCCTATGACGCCGCGGACGGCGTCGACGCGCTGGTCATCATCACCGAGTGGGACCAGTTCCGCGCCCTCGACCTCAAGCGCCTTAAAGACGGCATGAAGGGCGATACGCTGGTCGATCTGCGCAACATCTATGAGCCGGAAGACATGGAGCGCCGCGGCTTCGACTATGTCAGCGTCGGCCGCCCGAAAAAGCTGCTCTAGGCTTCACACATAAAAAGGGGCGGGCCGGACCCGCCCCTTTTCTTTGCGGGATATGCCCTAGCCGCGAAGCCGCGCGGCGATCCCGGTCAACGGGCCTTTCGGCGGCCTGCGCGGCTGCGCGCGCGGGCGCGCATGCTCAGGACGGCGTGGTGCAGCTTGTACTGGCGGACCACTTTGGCGATTTCCGCATGGTCGGGCGCGTAGCCCAGCGCGCGTTCGCGCAGAATGTCCATTTCTCCATGGCCGACCGAGGTGATGGCCGCCTGGGACTTTTGCGCCTGATGGGCGCGGAACGCTCCCAGGAAGCGCGGCAGGCGGTGGAATTTCGCACCCGCCGCCTGAAAGCGCAGGATCAGGTCCCAGTCGATGGCGAAGTTGAACGCCTCGTCCAGCTCGCCGCCGACCTTCTCCCAGAGGCTGCTGCGCCAGAACATCGTCTCCTGCGGGATATAGTCGGCGTATTTGATCGCCTTGTCGGAATGCGGCGGCACGATCCAGCGGCCAATCTCGCGGTCCCATTCGTCGATGATGATGCGGTGGCCATAGACGACATCCACCTCCGGATGCGCCGCGAAATAGCGCGCCACATAGGCGAGGCTGCCGGGCAGCATCAGGTCGTCGGAGTTCAGCCAGGCCAGAATATCGCCGGTGGCGTGCGAAAAACCGCGATTGATCGCCTGTGTGAAGCCGCTGTCGCGCTCGCTGGCCCAGTGATGCAGGCGGTCTCCGTAGCTCTTGATGATCTTCGCCGTGCCGTCCTTCGAGGCGCCGTCCTGACAGATATATTCCAGGTTCGGATATTCCTGATCGAGCACCGAATGGATCGTCGCGGCGATGAAATTCGCCGAATTGTAGGACGGGGTGACGATGGAGATTTTCGGCGGGTCTTCAGGCGGCCGCGTCTTCGCATAGGCGGCCGGAAGCTGCATGGGCCGCGGCTCGTAATGATTATAATCGTTCAGCCCGACCTTGAAGACGCGAAGCAGCGCCTGATTGGCGCGATGGCGCAATTGCCGTTTCAGCGACCCGCCCGTGCGGCGCGCGATCGCCCAGCCGATGCGTTTGACGGGGTTTGCGCGCAGAATTTCCAAGGTGTTTGTAAGCGCCCGGATATGGTCTTCGCGGTCGGAGGCCAACCGCCAGGCTTCAACCAGATTCTTCTCCGCATCCTTGCGGCGGAGGATTTCCTTGCGCAGCAGGTCTTCAAGCTGCGCCCGGTCCAGCGTTTTCACGTCCTTGCGGCGCACCTCCTGCCGCATGCCGCGCACCGCGCCTATGGAGCGGCCGGGACGTCTGGCGCGGCGGCGCGGGGCGGACATCAGCGGGTATAGCCGAGAATGGCCAGATCCTCAGCGAGGGCGGCGTTGATCGCCGTGACCGTCTGCTTGTTCAGATGTTCGCGATAATTGCCCGGCTTCACCTGCCGCACATGCGCGTCAGGTTTTTCCGCGTCCGGGAACAGGTCGTAGCGGGCGATGATCTCGTCCACCGTTTCGCCCGGCACGGCCCAGCCGAAATGCTCAAGAATCTCGTCCACCCACGGGCGCTTCTGCTCGATCACGTCCTCATAGCGGAAAATCTTCAGCGTCGGCTTGTGCAGCAGGGCGCGGTAGCTGGCGAACATGCGCTGGGTGTTGCCCACGATCTGGCGGACATAGTCGTTGATGTCGGTGTTCCGGATACGCTCCCGCCGTTTCATGAACTGCTGATAGGCGGGAGACTCCTCGTCATCGGTGGGCGGGCGGTGAGAGAAGGCGTTGGAGAAATAATTGGAGACCAGCATGTCCTTCGGGTCGCGGACCAGAAGGATGGACGGCGCGGTTTCGATCACCGGCACGTCATAGGCCGGGTAGAAGCGGAATCCGCCATAGCAATAGCCCTTGTCGCGGAAAACCGGCGACATGTCATAGACCTTGCCTGCCTTGCGGTCCTTGCGGCCCCAGACCGCGTTCTCCGGCGAGAAATAGGCCAGTCCCGCGGCGGGCGCGAGATCGTGCAGGAGGTCGAACAGCAAGGTGCTGCCGGCCTTGGCCATGGAGAAAGCCAGAACGCTTTGCGCCTCGGATTCGGTTTCGGGAAGGTCGACCGGGGGCTTTTCGCCGGACTTGAGCTTGAAGGACAGGGTCATCTTGATCTTGTTATTCTTCCGCCATCTATCCGTGGGCCGTCATGACGGGATTTCCCGCCGCGCCGAAAGTAGCGGGTCATAAATGCCTGTGAACAGCGCGTCCAGCATGTCTATGGTCTTTGGACCCAGCTTGTCCCGGTGATCGCCCGGCAGGACGCGGCGCACATGACTGTCCGGCGCTTCACTGTCCGGAACAATGTCGAAGCGGTCCAGAATCGCCCGCGCCGTTTCCTCATCCGCGTCCAGCCCCAGCACATCGGCAAGGTCCGCAATCCATGCCGCCTTGTTCAGAACCACGTCTTCATAGTGATAGACCGCCAGCCCCCGGCGCGGCAGTTTTTCCAGATAACGCTCGATCTGGGTTTTCAGGTTCGGCGCGCGTTCCTTCACGATCCGGTTGATCGGCGCAGCCTTCACATATTCGCGGTTACGCTCAAACGCCTGTTTCAGCGCCCCTTCACCCGGCGCGACATGGCTGCTGGCGACCGAGAAATAAAGCGATGTCAGGATATCGCGGGGATCGCGCAGCAGCAGGATTTTCGGCGCATCCTCAAGGCCCGGCAGCGCATAATCCGGCAGCAGACGGAATCCGCCAAAGACAACGCCCGTCGCGGCGAAGGCGCTGTCATCCATGACCACGTCGCGATTGGGGTTGTGCCCGGCCCGGCGCAGGAGGTTCGGCACGGGGATGAACGCCGCGCCGTTCGCCTCGCACAGCATTTCCACCATGCCGTTCAGAAGGCTGCTGCCCGCCTTGTGCAGGGAGAAGAGATAGGCGCTCGGCCCCGCCCAGCGCGCGGACGGGTCGACCCGGATCGTATCGTCATATTCGCCGGCGGAGGCGGGAGACGCGCTTGCGGTGACGAGGATCGTCACCTGGCCGGCTCCGGCGTGTGGTAGCCCAGCTCCCGCGCGATGCGGTTCAGCGCCATGCGAATCTGTCCCTGTTCGTTCGCGCGCAGCGCCGACATGGGGGAACGCAGGGCCGGCGGGGCAAAGGCCGCCGCGCCGGCCGACATGGCCTGATCGTCCGCCGCCAGTCCCAGATGGCCGGCAATGGCCCGGACCGCGCCCTCCGGGTCGGCCCAGGCGGCCTCCGCCGAAAACAGGGCGATGCCGGGGCGGGAATACGCCCCGCCCGCCGCGAGCGTTTCATAAAGCCCGCGCGCCGCGGCGATGGCGGCGGGCAGGCGCGAGGGTTTCTGGTCGTCCAGTTCCGCCAGCGCGCGGTCCAGCCCGCCCTCGGCCAGTCCGCTTTCCATCAGCCAGAACTCGGCCGCCAGCTCGCGCGGGTCGCGGATCAGGACCGCGACCTTACCCGTCGCCAGCACGCTGGATCCGAAAGCCGGCCAACCGCGCATCCCGGTGAGAAGCGCGCCGGTTGCCGGCGCATCCTCCCGCAGGGATGTCACGCGGGCGGCCGGTTTGACGCCCTGTTCGGCGAACATGGCGGGAATATCAATCAGGGTCATGTCCGCGCTGCGGGCCAGCCCCTCCAGCGCGGAGAAAAACGCCGCGCCGCTTTCGCCGGCGGCCGAGATCGCCGCGCAGGACGGCGTATCGCCGGACGCTTGCGATTTAAGGCTGGCCGCGCGCCGTGAAGGCGTGAGGATCAGGGACGGCGGATCGGCCGCGCCGGCGGTTTCCATCATGTCCTTGCGGGAGACTTTCGGGTCTTCCCGCAGCGATTCCAGATAGCGGGCGATGACCGGTTCGAAATCGCCGTAATCCTGCACCTGCCCGGCGTTCATGATCAGCGCCTTGTTGCAGATGCTCTCCAGCAGGCGCGGATTGTGAGAGGCGAAGACCACGATGCGGGAATGCTCCACCTTTTCCAGCATCGCCGCGCGCGCCTTTTCCTGAAACGCCCGGTCGCCCGCCCCGAAATATTCGTCGATCAGCAGGATTTCCGGATCGGTCGCCATGGCCATCGCGAAGGCTAGCCGCATGCTCATCCCGGCGGAATAGGTGTGAACCGGGCTGTCCAGCTTGCCGCCCAGCTCGCTGAGCTCGGCGATATAGGCGCGCGCTTCCTTCGCTTCCTTGCCCGTGACGCCGAGGCGGCGGAGATGAAGATTGATATTGGCGTGCCCCGGAAGCTCACGGTCGACGCCGGCGGAGATGGAAAACAGCGTCTCCATCGTCCCCTCGATCGTCACCCGGCCGCGCAGCGGCGGATAGATGCCGGCCATGACCGAAAGCAGCGTGGTCTTGCCCGCGCCATTGGGGCCCAGCAGGGCCACGCGGTCGCCGTCCTCAAGGGTGAGGTTTACGTTGTTCAGGGCGAACGTCATGGGCGCGCGCTTGCGCGTGGCGTCGGCCAGGGAGCGCACGAAGCTGCGCCGCAGCGGCGGATACTCCATGACGACGTTTTCAAGAACCAGACGGGCCATCAGACGCTCAGACCCAGTAAGGCACGCGGCGGCGCGCATAGACGAACATCGGAATCGTCAGGGTCAGGCCGACCGCCGCAATGGCCGAAACGACGATATAGCTGATGCGGTCCGGCGGGGCGCCCATGAACGGCGCGCGGACCACCTCCACCGCGTGATAGAACGGGTTCCACTGGGAGACGTTCTCCACCCGCGGATTGACGTCCACCGACCAGATGATCGGGGTGAAGAAGAAGGCGATGCGCATGATATTGCGCACCATCTCTCCAAGGTCGGGGAAACGCGCGACCGCAATGGCGAAAAACAGGTTCGCCCAGATCGCGTTGAGAATCAGCAGGCCCAGCCCCGGCAGCGCCAGCAGAACGATCCAGCCGAAATCGCGCCCCACCAGCAGCGCCACGAGAAAAAACAGCGGCGCTTCCAGGAAGAAGGCCATGAGGTTCGCCGCCGTGCGTTCGAAAATGAACATCATCAGGGGCGTCGGCCGCGCCATGATGTGCCGCCGCGCGCCGTTGAAAATATCCGTCGCGCCGCTGATCGCGTTGGAGATGAAAAACCAGGTCGCGAAGCCCACCGCCACATAGGGCATGAAATAGGACGCCTCGCGCCCCATGATCGCCGCCCACATATAGCCCAGCGAAATCACCACGAAGGCGTAGGAAAGCGGGTGCCAGATGAGGCCCAGCGACAGGCGCTGGTAGCGGCCGCGCACGCGCTGATAGGCCAGCCGCATCCAGAACGGCGTCAGGCGCAGGCTCTGCGTCAGGTCGCGCCAGGCCTCGGCCCAGCGGGACGTGCGGACACCCATGTCAGGCGACGCGGCGGTCATCGAAAAACAGCCATATGGCGGAAACCCCTTGGAGAACCGTGACTAGCGGAGAGGCCTGCCTGCGGCAATGGTTTGCCGCGCCTTTCCTTGCGTTTGTGCAATGCGGGTTCTAGAAGCCTTGATCGGCAGCTTGCCCCGTGGTTTCACAGGGTTTCGACGGCTTCGCCGTTGCTCTTGAGGGGTTCTCCGCCGGAAACAGGACACGCCCGGTATCTGACCGGCTTTCTTTTGCGAGAAGGCCGGGCGCGACGTTCCTGTTGCCCGCGGGCGGTTATTTGTTCGCCAGCGCCACCGGTTTGCACCGGTCGGCGCGGCAGGTTTCGAGTGGATTTAAATGGATCGCAAGACGGCGTTGATTACCGGGATTACGGGCCAGGACGGCGCGTATCTGGCCCGGCTGCTTCTGGACAAGGGTTATATCGTTCACGGCGTGAAGCGCCGCTCGTCCTCGTTCAATACCGAACGGATCGACGATTTGTATCAGGACCCGCATGAAAAAGACGTGCGGATGTTCCTGCATTATGGCGATCTGACCGATTCCACGAACCTGATCCGCCTGGTTCAGGAGAGCCAGCCGGACGAGATCTATAATCTGGGCGCGCAGAGCCACGTTCAGGTCAGCTTCGAGACGCCGGAATACACCGCGAACTCCGACGCCATCGGCGCGCTGCGCATGCTGGAGGCGATCCGCATCCTGGGCCTTGGCCAGAAGACGCGCTTCTATCAGGCCTCGACGTCGGAGCTTTACGGCAAGGTCGTGGAAACGCCGCAGACCGAGACCACGCCCTTCTATCCGCGCAGCCCGTACGCGGCCGCGAAAGCCTATGCCTACTGGGTGACGGTGAACTACCGCGAGGCTTACGGCTATCACGCCTCCAACGGCATCCTGTTCAACCACGAAAGCCCGCTGCGCGGCGAGACCTTCGTGACCCGCAAGATCACGCGCGCCGTCGCGGCCATCAAACACGGCCTGCAGGACACGCTTTTCCTGGGCAATCTGGACGCCAAGCGCGACTGGGGCCACGCCCGCGATTATGTCGAAGGCATGTGGCGCATCGTGCAGCAGGACGAGCCGGACGATTTCGTTCTGGGCACGGGCGAGACGCACAGCGTGCGCGAATTCGTCGAACTGGCCTTCGCCGAGGTTGGCAAGACCATCGCCTGGAAAGGCGAAGGCGTGGACGAAGTCGGCTATGATTCCGACAGCGGCGAGACGCTGGTCAGGATCGACCCGCGCTATTTCCGCCCGACCGAGGTGGACCTGCTGCTGTCCGATCCGGCCAAGGCCAAGGAAAAGCTGGGCTGGACGCCGACGACCAGCTTCCGCGACCTTGTAACCGAGATGGTGGAAGACGATCTGAAAACCGTTCTGCGAGAGAAAGACCGGAAAAACCGCCATGGCTGACGCCCCCGCATACAGTCTTGAAGGCAAGCGCGTCTGGGTGGCCGGCCATCGCGGCATGGTCGGCTCGGCGCTTTGCCGGCGGCTGGAGCGGGAAAATATTGGCGCGCTGCTGACCGCCACGCGCGCCGACGCGGATCTGGTCCGTCAGGACGAGGTCGAACGCTGGATGAAGGCGGAAAAGCCGGACGCGGTCTTCGTGCCCGCGGCCAAGGTGGGCGGGATCCTCGCCAACGACACCTATCCGGCGGAGTTCCTCTACGAGAACCTGATGATCGCCGGCAATGTCATCCACGCCGCCCATAATGTCGGCGTGGAGAAGCTGGTCTTCCTCGGCTCCTCCTGCATCTATCCGAAATTCGCCGACCAGCCGATCACCGAGGACGCCCTGCTGACCGGCGCGCTGGAGCCGACGAACGAATGGTACGCGGTCGCCAAGATCGCCGGGCTGAAACTCTGCCAGGCCTATCGCCGGCAATATGGCGACGACTTCATCTCCGCCATGCCGACCAATCTCTACGGCCCGCGCGATAATTACGACCTGCAGAACTCGCACGTCATTCCGGCCCTGATCCGCAAGGCGCACGAGGCCAAGCTCGCCGGGCAATCCTCCATGGAAATCTGGGGCACGGGGTCGCCGCGCCGCGAATTCCTGCATGTCGATGACTGCGCCGATGCGCTGGTCTTCCTGATGAAGACCTATTCGCAAGACCAGCATGTGAACGTGGGCAGCGGCACGGACGTAACGATTGAGGAACTGGCCCGTCAGGTCATGAAAGTCGTCGGCTTCAAAGGCGACCTGACCAAGGACGAGACCAAGCCGGACGGCACGCCCCGCAAGCTGATGAGCGCCGACAAGATTCGCGGCCTTGGCTGGGCGCCCTCCATCGGCCTGGAAGAGGGCCTGGCCAATGCCTATGAATGGTTCCTCGAGAACAAGGCCGACGCCAGGGCCGCCTGACGCGCAGCCTTCCAACTTATTGAAAATTATCGGTTCGGGTTGCCAGCCCTCCCAAGCAGCGGCTACAAGTGTGTTAATGGAAAGTTAACGGTCTGGGGAGGACCGGCTTGCCTGACGCCCGGACCGGACCCGGACGCGCAGGCGTGCAGCGCGCGGGCATGGGCGCCCGCGTGTCTGCGCCTGTGCGGCATTTTCGCGCGCGGAGAGAGCCGCCGAGGCTTTCGGCCAGACTGCGCGCGCGGATTCTCGAATCGGCCATCCATTCGCTGGCGCGGCGCTTTCCCATGGCCTCGGCCCGCCACACGCTGATCGGCGAACAGAAGATCGCCCTCGCCTCGGCCGGCGCGTTCCTTCTGGCGCTGGCCTGTATTGTCCCGGCGTCCGCCGCCCTGGGGGCGGGCAGCCTTGTGCTGGGGAGCGCTTTCGGCGCGCTTATCGTGCTCCGCGCCTTCTCAATTGTTCTGCCGCCCATGGCCGATGAAGCGCCGCCGCTGAGCGATGCCGACCTGCCTGTCTACACCGTGCTTGTGCCGCTTTACCGGGAAACGGCCGCGCTGCCCGGTCTGGTGCGGGCCATCGAGATGCTGGACTATCCGGCGGCGAAGCTGGACGCCAAGCTGATCATAGAGGCGGACGACAGGGAGACGCTGGAGGCCGCGCGCGCCCTGAAGCTGGACAGCCGGTTCGAGATCATTCCCGTGCCGCCCGCCAACCCGCGCACCAAGCCTAAGGCCCTCAACTACGCCCTGAAATTCGCGCGCGGCAGCCTCGCCACGATCTATGACGCAGAGGACTGGCCGGCCCCGGACCAGCTGCGCGTGGCCGCTGCGGCGCTGGCGGCCAATCCGGAGCTGGCCTGCGTTCAGGCGCCTCTGGAATGCTATAATGGCGGCGACAACTGGATCACCCGCGCCTTCGCGCTGGAATACGCCATTCACTTCCATCTCTGGCTGCCGCTGCTGGTCCGGCTTGGCCTGCCGATCCCGCTGGGCGGGACCAGCAATCATTTCGTCGTCTCGAAGCTGCGCGCGGCGGGCGCGTGGGATCCGTTCAACGTGACCGAGGACGCCGATCTGGGTTTCCGGCTGGCCGCGCAGGGCTGGCGCTGCGGCATGATCGCCCCGCCCACGCTGGAGGAAGCCACGACCAATCGCGCCGACTGGACGCGTCAACGCTCGCGCTGGATCAAGGGCTATATGCAAACCCTGCTGGTGCGCGCCCGCCCCCGCGAAACCGGCGCGGGCGCGGCGGGCGCGCTGTCGCTCTGCGCCACGCTGGGCGCGGGCGTGCTGAGCGCCTTTCTCTATGCCCCCGCGCTGGCGCTGCTGGCAGGCTGGGCAATTGGCGCGGCTGCGGGTGTCTGGCCCGCGCCGCCCTTGTGGGCGTATGCCCTGCCATTGCTGGTCTGGGCCATTGCGGCGGCCAGCGCCATTCCCGCCGCGCGGCGCGCGCGTGCGCCGGCCCTCTTGCGCGCAGCGCTCTGGCAGCCGATTTACTGGCTATTCCAGACACCGGCGGCGGCGTGGGCGCTCATGCAACTGATCAGACGGCCTCATTTTTGGGAAAAGACAGAGCACGGCGCCGCGGACCGGCGGCCGCGCTGATGGGCTATATCGGCTCCGCCCTCGCCGCGCTGGCCAGCCTGGCCGTCGCCGCCTTCTGCATCTGGCGCGGCCAGCGCCCGCCGACGCTGGGCAAGGTGCGCTATATCCCCTGGATGTTCATCGGGCTGGGCTTCGCCGCCCTGACCCTGATGTTCCTCACCCATATCGTGAACCTGGCCGGCGTCGAGACCGGCCGCAGCGGCAGCATGTTCTAGCATCACGCTGAAAAATCGCGCCTGCGACTGGCGAAAAAATTCCCGCCGCTCCATGCTCTGCATTGCAGCATTGAGCGGGGGGAGCGAACTATGCGGCGTGTCTTGGCTTTGCTTGTTGTTCTGGGACTGACGGCCGCGCTTCAGGCCGCGGCGTCTTCCGGATCCATTGATGAATTCATCAACGCGGAAATGCCGGCTTCCGGGGCGCCGGGTCTTGCCTATGCCGTGGTCGAGGACGGCGAGATCACATCCGGCGCGCGGGGCGAGGTTCTGCGCGGAAGCGGCGACCCCGTTACGCCGGACACCCCGTTCCTGATCGGCTCCATCTCCAAGAGCATTACGGCGATGGCGGTGATGCAACTGGTCGAAGCCGGCCAGGTCGATCTGGACGCGCCGGTGTCCCGCTATCTGGAGGTCTTCGCGGACCGGCCCTCCGGCGCGATCACGATCCGGCAATTGCTGGGCCATACCAGCGGATATTCGACCCGGCAGGGCAATGGCGCGCACACCGATCAAAGCGGCGCCGAAGACGCGCTTTCACAGCACGTTGCGCAGATCGCGCAATGGACGCCCGCCCATCAACCGGGAACCGTCTGGGATTATTCCAACGCCAATTACCAGATCCTGGGCGCGGTTATCGAGGCGGTAAGCGGCGAGGATTACGCGGGATACGTCGAGCGCCAGATTCTGGCGCCGATCGGCATGGAGGACAGCTTTGTCGCCGATGGCGAACGCCATGACGGCGTGGCGAGAGGGCATCTGCCGTGGTTCGGGACAAAGCGGCCCGTGAAAGACAGCCGTCCGAACCGCGTCACCGCGCCGGCGGGCGGCGTCATCGCCAGCGCCGACGATCTGGCGCGGTATCTGGCGGTCATGATGAATGGCCAGGACGACGTCATCAGCGCCGGCAGCAAGGCGGACATGCTGCGCCCGGCCAGCGGCGCCTCGCCAAATTACGGCTTCGGCTGGTCGCTGGACGCCGAGAGCGGAACAGTCTTTCACACCGGCACAAGCCGCGGGGTCGAAACGCTCGCCCTTTTCGTTCCGGCGGAGCGCAAAGGGGCCGTGGTTCTGGTGAATGCCGGCAGCGGCTTCGGCTTCGGGGAAACGGCCACGCTCCGCACCGGGCTCAGCGCAACGGCGCTCGGACTCGACCATGACGGCGATGCGGGCGGCTGGAGCCGCAAATCCATCTTTCTTATGTTTGCGCTGCTGCCGCCCTTCTTCATGTTCTGTGCGGTCTGGGCCTGGCTGCACCGGGACAGGCTGCGCGCGAAGTCCGGGTTCTCCGGTCTGGTCAGCATCTGGCTTCCTTTGCCGATGATGATCGCTCTCGCCTGGACCGCGCTCTATCTCATCCCCGCGCTGTTCGGCATATCGATCGGCACGCTCTACCTGTTCCTGCCGGACATGGCGCTGATGATGATGACGACCGCGGCGACGGGCCTGCTCTGGGCCGTATTCAGGCTGGGCGTTTTCTATAGCGGACGGTCCTGAACCCCGGACCGGGCCGGGCGGTGTTCCGCATCTGCCGGGAGGCGCGCTGGAGCGGGTAGCGGGAATCGAACCCGCACGATCAGCTTGGGAAGCTGACAGGCTACCGTTACATCATACCCGCGCGAAGCGCGCGGGACGGGGAATACCAAGCCTTTGCGCCTGCGGGCAAGCGGCGCGCGCCGCGATCACGATTGCGCCAGCGCTGACGTGAACGGCTGGAAACCGCGCCGCGCGCCCCATATCCATGACGCATGAGCGTGCAAACCGATACCGAACCCCGCCTGGACCCCGCAAAGTTTCGCGATCCGGACGTCACCTCGAAGGGAGAGCGCCGCGCCAGCGTCGATTTCGCCCGGCTGGAAACGCTGTGGTTCAACACCGGCACGCTGTGCAATATCGAGTGCCTGAACTGCTATATCGAAAGCTCGCCGACCAATGACGCGCTGGTCTATCTGACCCGCGCCGAGGCCGCGCGCTTTCTGGACGAGATCGACGAAATGGGGATCGGCCCGGTGGAGATCGGCTTCACCGGCGGCGAGCCCTTCATGAATCCTGACATGGCCGCGATGGCGGGCGATGCGCTGGCCCGCGGGCACGAGGTACTGATCCTGACCAACGCCATGCGCCCCATGATGCGCCCGAAGGTGCAGAAAGACATGGCGGCGCTGAACGCCGAATATGGCGGCCGCCTGACCCTGCGCATCAGCATCGACCATTACAGCGCCGCGGTGCACGACGCCGAGCGCGGCGAAGGCGCTTTCGAGAAAACCATGAAGGGCGTGCGCTGGCTGCGGGACGAGGGATTCCGCCTGTCCGCCGCCGGGCGCAGCCTGACCGGAGAAACCGAAGACGAGGCGCGCGCCGGATTCCTGCGCCTGTTCGAGCGGGAGGGGCTGGATATCCCCGCGCAGGACCCGTCCCGCCTGCTGATCTTTCCCGAGATGGACGAGAGCGCTGACGTGCCGGAGATCACCACCGAATGCTGGGGCATTCTGGGCGTCGATCCGGGCGCGATGATGTGCGCGACCAGCCGCATGATCGTCAAACGCCGGGGCGATGACGCCCCCGCCGTGATCGCCTGTACCCTGACCCCTTATGACGAGGAGTTCGAGCTGGCGCGCACGCTGGCCGGGGCCCTGAAGCCCGTGAAACTCAACCACCCCCATTGCGCCCGGTTCTGCGTTCTGGGCGGGGCCAGCTGTTCGGCCTGACACAGACGCTGTTTCTGCAATAATCTTCCGGCTCTGGCGCGCAGGCGCTGCCGCGGCGGAATCCTGTTCCGGTCAGACCGGAATTCCCGGATCGTCCTCCCTTGCAAAGCGCCGGGCCTCGCGCCACCTAGTCCGGGACGCATTTCCGTTCCCGCCTGGCAGTAAAGAGGAGCCACCGATATGAGCTTGCAGATTGGCGACACCGTCCCCGATTTCGAGGCCGAGACGACGCAAGGCCGCATCAGCTTTCACGACTGGATCGGCGATCAGTGGGCGATCTTCTTCTCCCACCCGGCCGACTACACCCCGGTCTGCACGACCGAGCTGGGCGAGACGGCGAAGCTGAAGGGCGAGTTCGACAAGCGGAACGCCAAGGCCATCGCCATCTCCGTCGACCCGCTGGAGGACCATAAGGGCTGGATCGGCGATATCGAGGAGACCCAGGGCTGCGCGGTGAATTTCCCGATCATCGCGGATCAGGACAATCAGATCGCCAATCTCTATGGCATGATCCACCCGAACGCCGACGCCAAGGTGACGGTGCGCACGGTGTTCGTGATCGACCCGAACAGGAAAGTCCGCGCCTTCTTCGCCTACCCGCCCAGCGCCGGCCGGAATTTCCAGGAAGTACTGCGCCTGATCGATTCGCTGCAGCTGACCGATCAATTCAAGGTGGCGACCCCGGTGAACTGGCGCGATGGCGAGGACGTGATCATTGTACCGTCGCTGAGCGACGAAGAGGCCGATCAACTGTTCACAAAAGGCTACAAGAAAATTAAGCCTTATTTGCGCACCACGCCGCAGCCCAACCGGTAAACCCCTGACTTGCCTAAAGAAACGCGGCGCGGAATTATTTTTTTCCGCGTCGCGTTTTATATTGCGCCGCAAAAAGTTTTCATGAATTTCCGCGCGCCCGGTTAAAACCGCCGCCGATATCACCTATGCATATTGGGTCGGTCGAGGAACCCTTCGTGATCCGGAGGGTTTCCACGAGACGGCCGGGGCCGCCCAGATTTTCACCCCAGCCGGCCCATAAAAAGTCCGCATGCCAAGTGCGGCGCGCCGGTTATGGGAACCTGGGAGGAGCGCTCTGGCGCCTCCGATACGAAGCAAAAGCGCAGGTAAGGTATGTCAACGTCAGCTGACTTGAAAAGTCGCGACACAAACAAACAGGATTACGGCAGCGACCCTCTGAAGGTCCGCGACACCAATCACTACCAGAACGAATATATCCGCGGGTTCGTCGAGAAATGGGACGAGCTGATCGACTGGGAAGGCCGCGCGAAAAGCGAAGGCCAGTTCTTCGTCGACGTCCTGAAAAAATACGGCAAACACAAGATTCTGGACGTCGCCACCGGCACCGGTTTCCACTCCATCCGCCTGAAGAAGGCGGGGCTGGACGTCACCAGTTGCGACGGCAGCGCCCAGATGCTGGCCATGGCCTTCGACAACGGCGTCGAGCACGACCAGATCCTCAAGACGGTGTGCAGCGACTGGCGCTGGCTGAACAAGGACATCCAGGGCAAGTATGACGCGGTCATCTGTCTGGGGAATTCCTTCACCCACCTGCATGAAGAGGCCGACCGCCGCCGCGCCCTGGCCGAATTCTACGCCGCGCTGAAACATGACGGCGTGCTGATCATGGATCACCGCAATTACGATGCGATCCTGGACGGCAATTACGGCTCCAAGCACTCGGTCTATACCGGCAAGGACGTCAATGTCTTTCCCGAAAAGGTCGACGATGGCCTGGCGCGTTTCTGCTACGAATTTTCAGACGGGCAGACCTATCACCTGAACATGTTTCCGCTGCGCCGGAACTATGTCGAAGGCCTGATGACCGAGGCGGGTTTCCAGAACATCGAGACCTACGGCGATTTCAACGACAAGCCGGTCGATAACCCCGATTTCTTCATTCACGTTGCGCAAAAGAAATTTGATCATGGAAAATCATAAACAGGCCTCCGCCGTCGCGGAGGATTATTACGACAGCGACGACGCCGTCCGCTTCTATCTGGATGTCTGGGGCGGCGAGGATATCCATGTCGGCCTCTACAAGTCCGAGGACGAGGCGATCCGGGACGCCAGCATCCGCACGGTGGAGACCATCGCCGACATGCTGGACCTGCCCAAGGGCGCGCACGTGGTGGATCTCGGCGCCGGTTATGGCGGCGGGGCGCGCTGGATGGTGCGCAATCGCGGCTGGAAAGTGACCTGCGTCAATATCGCGGACAAGCAGAACGAGATTAACCGCCAGCTGAACGCCAATGCCGGCTTCCATGACGAGATCGAGGTGATCCACGGCTCGTTCAACGAAGTCCCCGCCGAGGACGGCGCCTTCGACGCGATGTGGTCTCAAGACAGCTTCCTGCACGGCGGCGACCGCCAAGGCATCATCGAGGAATGCGCCCGTATCGTGAAGCCGGGCGGCGATATCATCTTCACCGACCCGATGAAGGCCGACGACGCCGATGACGGCGAGTTGCAGCCGATCCTCAACCGCATCCGCCTCTCCTCTCTGGCCTCGGTCGCCTTCTACCGCGAAGCGGCGAAGAAGGCGGGCCTGGTAGAGGTCGATGTTCGCGAATATCCCGACCAGCTGGGCCGCCATTACGGCCGCGTCCGGGAGGAGCTGATCAAGGACCGCGAGAACATCGAGAAGACGGTCTCCACCGAATATATCGACAACATGATCGAGGGCCTCGGCCACTGGGTCGACGGCGCGGCCACCGGCAAGCTGAACTGGGGCATCCTCCACTTCCGCAAGCCGGAATAGGCCGTCCTCGCGTGCGGCTCGAAAAGCGCTTTCGATTCAAGGGCCATGACATTGCGTGGGACCGTCTTGGCGATGGTCCCGCGCTTGTCCTCCTGCACGGGACGCCATTCTCATCTCACGTCTGGCGCAGGATCGCTCCGGAGCTGGCGCGCGATCATACGGTCTATCTCTACGATCTGCTGGGTTACGGCCTGTCCGCCAAACCCGACGCCGACGTCTCCCTTGGCGTCCAGAATGAGGTGCTGGCCGCGCTGTTCGAACATTGGGGTCTGCTGAAGCCGCAGGTGATGGCGCATGACTTTGGTGGCGCGACCGCGCTGCGCGCGCACTTTCTCAACCGGCTGGACTACGAAAGACTGCTGCTGATCGACCCGGTCGCCATCCGTCCCTGGGGTTCGCCTTTCGTGCAGCATGTGCGCGAGCATGAAGCCGCCTTCGCCGGGGTCCCGGATTACCTGCAGCGCGCCATCCTGCGCGCCTATATCCGCGGCGCGGCTTCCCGCCCGATGAGCGATGCCGAACTCGAGCCTTATATGACCCCCTGGCTGGGCGAATCCGGCCAGCCCGGCTTCTATCGCCAGATCGCCCAGATGGATCTGAAATACACCGACGCTGTTCAGGACCAGTACGGGGAATTGCGCTGTCCCGTCACGCTCCTGTGGGGCTGTGATGACGAATGGATACCCCTTGCCCGCGGCCGCGAATTATCGGCCATGCTGCCCGATTGCGAATTGACGGAAATCCCCGGCGCCGGCCATCTGGTGCAGGAAGATGCGCCTGAAGCCATTATCTCGGCCGCGCTACGTTTCTTCAGATAGACGCCGCCGAGCGCTCCCTGCCATGTCTGGCTATCGGCCAGACACAGGCTGCTCTTTGCGTACAAAATGGAAAGCGTGCTTGACAGGCTCGGCGGCGGCGCATATCTGTAAAGCATACTTTCCAATCAGGAGATCGCCATGACTTCGAAATCGCTCAAGCTGCTGCTTCTCGCCATCGCGCTGGGCGTCTGCACGACGACCTGGCTGACCATGCTGGGCGTCTGGCTGTTCATGGACCCGGGCGTCGCGCTCTGGACCGTTCTGGTCACCATCGCCGCGGTGTCGACCGAGGCGGTGTTCTGGGTCGGCGGGGTGGTGCTCGGCTGGACCGCGTTTTCCAACCGCGCCCGCATCTGGCGCGCGCTGTGCGGGCGCGGCGCGGCATGAGCGGGACCGCGCCCAGCCAGTCGCGCCTGAAACGCTTTCGCCGGACGGGCACGCTGGCGCTTCTGCTCTATGTCGCTGTCCTGGTGCCCTCCATCCTGCTGTTCTCGTCTGTCTCGCAGCAGGGCATCCGGCTGGCGCTGGCCGCCCTGCCCGTCCTGCCGATGGCCTGGTGGGGGTATGAATTCGTGCGCATGACGCGCGGCGGCGACGAGATGCAGCGGGAGATCCAGTTCCGCGCCATCATGATCAGCGCCGGCGGCGTGGTTTTCGCGGCCTCGCTCTGGGGCATCTTCAGCTTCATCATGGGCTGGCCGGAGCCTCCGCTCTTCCTGCTGCTGCCCGCCGCCGCGCTCACTCACACGGCGGCCATGGCGGTGCTCAACCGGCGGTATGGCGGATGAAGAACATCCTGCGCCAACTCCGCGCCGAAATGGGCTGGACGCAAGGCGCGCTGGCCGAAAAGCTCGACGTCTCCCGCCAGACCGTGAACGCGCTGGAGGCGGGGCGTTACGACCCCTCCCTGCCGCTCGCCTTCCGCATCGCCCGGCTGTTCGGCCGCCCGATCGAGGAGATCTTCGACGACGAGGCGTGAGTCCGCCCGCTTGCCTCGCCATCGCGGCGCGTTACAACGCCTTCCCATGACTGACCTTTCCGATATTGCCCGCTCCGCCAAGGCCTGGCCCTTTGAACAGGCCCGCGCCCTCGTCAAACGCGTCGAGTCCCGCGGCACGGAAAAACCGGTCGTGTTCGAGACCGGATACGGCCCGTCCGGCCTGCCGCACATGGGCACGTTCGGCGAGGTCGTGCGCACGACCATGGTGCGCCGCGCGTTCGAGGCGCTGATCGATGGCGCCTACAAGACGCGCCTGATCACGTTTTCGGACGACATGGACGGGTTCCGGAAAGTCCCGACCAACCTCCCGAACCAGGACATGCTGGCCGAACATCTGGGCCTGCCCCTGACCAAGGTCCCCGACCCGTTCGGCGAGCATGAGAGCTTCGCCCATCACAATAATGCCCGCCTGCGCGAATTCCTCGACGCGTTCGGGTTCGAATACGAATTCCTGTCCTCGACCGAACAGTACAAGTCCGGCGCCTTCGACGAGGCGTTGCTGACCATGCTCGCCCGCTTCGACCAGGTGATGGAGATCATGCTCCCGACGCTCGGCAAGGAGCGGCAGGAAACCTATTCGCCCTTCCTCCCCGTCTCGCCCAAGACGGGCAAGGTGCTGCAGGTCCCGACGCTGGAGCGCAATGTCGATTCCGGCACGATCGTGTTCGAGGACGAGGACGGCGAAAAAACCGAAGTCCCGGTCACTGGCGGCAATGTGAAAATCCAGTGGAAGCCGGACTGGGCGTTGCGCTGGGCCGCGCTGGGCGTGGATTACGAGATGTCCGGCAAGGATCTGATCGAGTCCGTGAAGGTCTCCTCGAAAATCTGCCGCGTCCTTGGCGGCAAGCCGCCCGACGGCTTCAATTACGAGCTGTTCCTGGACGAGAAGGGCGAGAAAATCTCCAAGTCCAAGGGCAATGGCCTGACGGTCGAGGAATGGCTGACCTACGGCCCGCCGGAGAGCCTGTCGCTGTTCAATTTCACAAAGCCCAAGACGGCCAAGAAGCTCTATTTCGACATCATTCCCAAGACGGTGGATGAATATATCTCCCACCTCTCCGCCTATGGGCGGCAGGAACCGGACAAGCAGGTCGAGAACCCGGCCTGGCATATCCATGAGGGGAATCCGCCGGAACAGGGCTCGCCGATCAGCTTCGCGCTGCTGCTGAACCTCGTCTCCGCCGCCGGCGCGGCGGACAAGGAGACGATCTGGGGCTTCATCACGCGCTACCAGCCGGATGCGACGCCCGAGACCTATCCCCTGACCGACGCGCTGGTCGGCCATGCGCTGGCCTATTACCGGGACTTCGTGCACCCGGCGAAACAGTATCGCGCGCCGACCGATCAGGAACGCGCAGCAATGGAAGAGCTGGTGCGCCGTGTCCGCGCGCTGGAATCGGCCGAGTCCGATCCGGAGACCATCCAGACCGAGGTCTATTCCATCGGCAAGGAGCACGAGTTCGAGAATCTGCGCGACTGGTTCCAGGCCCTCTACGAGGTCCTGTTCGGCCAGAGCCAGGGCCCGCGCTTCGGCAGCTTCGCCGCTATCTACGGCCTCCCCGAAACCATCGCCATGATCGAAGGCGCCCTCTCGCGGGACGCCTGAACACATTTCAGAGAAAGCAGGACAAATGGCCACGCATAAAGACGAGACATTCGAAAACGCCACGGTCGACCTGGACGGGGAGACGTTCGAGAACTGCACGTTCCGTAACGTGACCCTGGCCTATTCCGGGGGCGAGCCGCCGGTTCTGGACGGCTGCAAGTTCGAGGAATTCACCTTCGATTTCCGCGGCGCGGCCTCCAACACCGCCCTGTTCATGCGGGCCCTTTCCGAAGCGCCGGGCGGCGACGACATCATCCGCCAGAACTTCCCGGCCCTGTTCAAGAACCACTAGCGGCTCGCCGGACAATAACGGCTTGAAGATCGGGGCGGCCTCAACGGGCCGCCCTTTTCTTTTTCGAAGGGGGTAAAATATTATTGACATGAAGTCGGCTTGATCATACATAGCGTTATGTAAATAATCTTTGACCTTTGGTATGAAGGAGCTGACATGAGCTTTCACGAGAAATCCGCCGCCATCACGCTGGCCGGCCTGGTTATCTGGTACGGGATCTATTTCGCGCTGCACGCGGAGATGATCCTCAGCGGCGAGGGCGTGCTGGCCGCCTCCACCGCCATCCTTTTCATTACCATGATCGGCTTTGTCGCCATCGTGGCGGCCGGCCATATCGTCGTGGCGATCTTCATGGAGAAGGGCGATGACGAGACCGACGAGCGCGAGCGCTTCATCAGCCTGAAGGCCGAGCGCAATGGCGGTTTCATCCTGGGCGTCGGCGTGGTGCTGACGCTGGGCCTGATGCTGGTCGGCGCGACGAATTTCACCGCCGCCAACGCCCTCCTCTTCGCCCTGTTCGTCAGCGAGGCGGTGAGTCTCGCCTCCAAGCTGGTCTATTACCGGCAGGCGATCTGATGGCGAAGAAGACGCGCATCACCAACAATATCCGCCGCCTGCGGTTCGAGGCCGGCGAGATGACCCAGGCCGAGCTGGCCCGCAAGGTCGGCGTCACGCGCCAGACCGTCATCGCCATCGAACAGGGCCGTTATTCGCCCTCGCTGGAGGTGGCGTTCCAGATGGCCGAGGCGTTCGGCGTGGGGCTGGAAGAGGTCTTCCAGTATCCGAAGGCGCCCGCCGCCAAGACATAGCGCCGCCCGCTCTGTCCTGCCCTGTGCGCTGGCGCGGGGCGGCGGGCGCGCTACCCTTGCCCTTCATGAGAACCCTGATCTCGGCCTTCCTGATCCTTTCCGTCGCCGGCCCCGCGCTCGCCGATATCGGCGCGGCGCGGCAGGCCTATGCCAGCGGCGACTATGTCTTCGCCGCGGAGACGGCCGCCGAAATCGAAAGCGCCGATGCGCAAGTTCTGGCGGCCGAGGCGATCAGCACGCGGCTGGTCCTGGAGGGGGCCGATGCGCGGGCTGCACGGACCGCGCGCGATCACGCCGAGGCGGCGCTGGAGATGGAGCCGGACAGCGTGTCCGCCCTGGTCCAGCTGGCGGTCTCCTACGGGCTGGAAGCGCGGGCGAGCTCCGACTTCGCCAATTATTTCCGCGGCTCCGCCGCCAGGGGCCGCGAGGCGCTGGACCGCGCGCTGACGCTGGAGCCCGGCAACGCCCAGGCGCGGGCGGTGTCCGGCGCGTGGCACCTGGAAATCCTGTGGCGCGGCGGGGAGACGGCGCAGCGTCTTTACGGCGCGAATGCCCCGGACGGGATCGCGGATTTCGAGGCCGCGCTGCGCCTCGGCGCGGCGCCGATGGCCGGG
>NZ_JACESD010000038.1:0-29260 GCF_013911995.1 Euryhalocaulis sp. | reverse complement strand
ATTGCGCAGGCCGCGCGTCTGCGGGCCATAGCCGGCGCCGCCGAACAGCACCTGGACGTCCAGCTTCAGGAAGCGGCCATAGGTGCGGAAGCTCTCGGCGATCTGGTTGGCCAGTTCGCGCGTCGGCGACAGGATCAGCGCCCGCGCCGTGCGCGGTTTCGCGCGCTGGCCCTGATAGAGCTGGTTGAGGATCGGCAGGGCGAAGGCCGCCGTCTTGCCGGTGCCGGTCTGCGCCACGCCCAGAAGGTCGCGGCCTTTCAGAAGCTGCGGAATGGCCTGGGCCTGGATCGGGGTGGGCTTGTCGTAATTCTCGGCGGCGAGCGCTTTCAGGATGGGCTCAGCCAGGCCGAGATCGGTAAATTTGGTCATGAAGTAATCTTTTTCTTTTCGCATGCGGCGAAACATCCGTCGCGCAGACATGCGCGCACGGGTCAGGCCGCGGGGGTTAAGGAACGCCCCGCGTGATTTGGGCAATTCAAGGAGGTTGATGGGCCCGGCGAGCCGACGCTTGATTAAAAAGGTCGCTCACGCAGCCGGGCGTGTAGGCCGCTCTTTTTATGCGGCAGTGCAGCAAATGGGGCGCGCCGCGCCCAAAGTCAAGCGGAATGCGCGGCGTCTAGACGCCGGTGGAGCCAAATCCCCCGCCGCCGCGCTGCGTCTCGGGCAGGGCCTCGGCCACCATCCAGTCGATCTGGGTGACGGGCGCGACCACCATCTGGGCGATGCGCATGCCGCGCTCCACCGTGAACCGCTCGGCGGCGTGATTGATCAGGATGACCTTCACCTCGCCGCGATAATCCGCGTCGATCGTGCCGGGCGTGTTGAGGCAGGTGACGCCGTTCTTGATGGCGAGGCCGGAGCGCGGGCGCACCTGCGCCTCGAACCCCGGGGGCAGCGCGATGGCCAGCCCCGTGGGGATCAGGGCGCGGCCGCCCGGCGGAATATCCACCGGGTCGCCGTCAGGCACGGCCGCGCGCAGATCCATCCCCGCCGATTCGGCGGTTTCATAGGCAGGCAACGGAAGGTCGCCGAAATGGTCGAGTTTGCGGACCGAGACCAGCGGCCGTTCGTCGCCCATGAAGCCTCTAGCCCTCGGTCTGGGCGTTATACGCCGCGATGCGGGCGTCGGCGGTCGCGCGTTCGGCGTCCGTCAGCTCGCCCAGCAGGACTTCATAGCCATAGACGCCGTCTTCCAGGACCAGCTTGGAAACGCCGGTCTTTTCCTCGCCGTCATAGGTCTCGACATAGAGCGGATAGCCGCTTTTCGGGGCCTTGTAGTCATCCGGCGCGGGCACGATGGAATTGCGCTCGCACAGGATGCCTTCGGTCTCAAACCCTTCGGCGGTGTCCAGCTTCAGGCCGTCATGGTCGCGCGTCATGGACAGGACCGACAGGTCCGGCGCGGCATAGACATTGGATTTCTCGGCGCCGGCTTCCTTGCCGACAATGGCGCAACTCATCTCCACCAGCTCGGCCTCGGCGGCCGGGGCGGTGCTCATCGGCGCCGCCGCGTCATCCTGCGCAAGGGCGGGCATGGCGGTAAAGCTCAGGCTGGCGGCGGCTGCCGCGGTCAGAAAATGTTTCATCGTTTCACGTTCCCATCGAGTGTTTCCGCGATGCGCGCCGCCAGACGGGCGGCCACTTCGCGCTTGGTCAGGCGCGGCCAGCGGTCTGTCCCATCCCCGCTCACCAGCGCAATCTCGTTGTCGTCGCCGCCCATCGCATCCCCGGACACGTCATTGGCGACGATCCAGTCCGCGCCCTTTTTATCAAGCTTGGCGCGGGCATTCTGTTCCACGTCGCAGGTCTCTGCGGCAAAGCCGATGACCAGCGCCGGGCGGGGATCGGATCCCGCTACGCCTAGCAGGATGTCCGGATTCTCCGCAAGGGCAAGCGAAGGCGGCGCGCCGCCCGTCTTTTTCTGCTTCTTCTCTGCGGCGGTTTCAGGGCGCCAGTCGGCCACCGCCGCCACGCTGACGAAGACATCGGCGGGCAGCGCGTCATGCACGGCGCGCTCCATCTCCCGCGCGGTCTCGACATCGACCCGGCGCACGCCCGCCGGGGCGGGAAGCGCGGTCGGGCCGGAGACCAGCGCCACCTCGGCGCCCAGCGCGGCCAGCGCGGAGGCGATGGCGTATCCCTGCTTGCCGGAGGAGCGATTGGCGAGATACCGCACCGGGTCCACCGGCTCATGCGTCGGCCCCGCGGTCACCACCGCTTTTCTACCCGCTAAAGGGCGCGCGCCGCCCTCCAGCAGCGACAGGATTTCATCGGCGATGGCGTCCGGCTCGGCCATGCGGCCCGGCCCGAATTCGCCGCAGGCCATGTCGCCCTCGTCCGGGCCGATAAAGCGCACGCCGTCGGATTTGAGGGTCTCCAGATTGCGCCGGACCGCCGGATGCTCCCACATGCGCACATTCATCGCCGGCGCCATCAGCACCGGCTTGTCGGTCGCCAGAAGCGTTGTCGAGGCCAGATCATTGGCCAGGCCATTGGCGCACTTGCCCATCAGGTCGGCCGTGGCCGGGGCGACGACGACCAGATCGGCGCTGCGCGACAGCTCGATATGGCCCATCTCCGCCTCGTCCGTCAGGTCGAAGAGATCGCCATAGACGGTGTCGCCGGTCAGGGCGGAGACCGAGAGCGGGGTGACGAATTCCGCGCCCGCCGCGGTCAGGATGGCGCGCGCCTTCACGCCCCGCTCCGCAAGCCGCCGGATCAGAAACAGGCTCTTATAGGCCGCGATGCCGCCGCCGATGATCAGCAGGATGCGCTTGCTCTCGCTCATAGAGGCTCCTGATTAGCAGGGCGCGGCAGGGCTTGGAAGCACAGTCAGGCGTCAGGCCAGCCACAGCGCCAGCGCGCCGGCGATGCTGGCCGCGGCGATCAGCCATATGGCGAGCGTCGCGGTGGAGCGCGCCTGCCCGATCTCCCGCGACAGCTCGTGCACGGTCGGCCCGTCCAGAGCCACGCCGCCGTCCTTCCAGTGCGCCGCGGCGTCGGCCAGGTCTTCGATCGCCTGCGGCATGCGGCGCAGGGCGGAGCGCAGGCGGCGGAGATCATCCAGCGCGTCCAGCGCGACGCCCTCCGGCCCCAGCTCGGCGCGCAGGAAGCGCTCGACGATGGGGCGTGAGGCGGCCCACATATCCAGCGACGGATCCAGCCGCCGGGCCACGCCTTCCGCCTGCACCATGGTTTTCTGCAAGAGGACCAGTTCGGGCCGCAGGCGCATATTGAACAGGTCCGTGATCTCCAGCAGTTGCAGGAGCACCCGGCTCATCGAGACCTCTTCGGCCTTGCGGCCATAGATCGGCTCGCCCACCGCGCGCAGGGCGGCGGCGAAATCGGCGTGATCGTAATCGTCCTCGACATAGCCGGCGTCGAAATGGGCGCGGGCGGCGCGATCGTAATCGCGCTCCAGAAAGCCATAGATGATCTCGGCCAGGTAGCGCCGCTCGGCGCGGCCCAACCGGCCCATGATGCCGAAATCCACCGCGATCAGCCGGCCGTCATGATCGGCGAACAGATTGCCCTCATGCATGTCCGCGTGGAACACGCCGAACTCCAGCGCGCTGCCGAGGAAGGTCTGGATGACGGTTTCCGCGAGCGCCCGCTGATCGATCCCGGACGCTTCTATCGCCGCCATGTCGCTGAGCTTGATGCCGTCCACCCAGTTGGTGGTCAGCACCCGCTTGCCGCAGCGCCGCCAGTCCGGCGAGGGCACGCCGAAATTGTCCAGCCCCGGCGCAAGGTCGGCGAGGTTCGAGGCGGCGGCGGCCTCCAGACGCAAATCCATCTCCAGTTGCAGGGAGCGGGCCAGCGTGTCGACCAGATCCAGCGGGCGGAAGCGGCGCGTGTCCGGCAGGAAGCGATGGGTCAGGCGGGCGGCCAGCTTCATCGCCTCGATGTCGCGCACCACGCGTTGTTCGATGCCCGGGCGCAGGACTTTCACGGCCACGGACTCGCCCTCCGTCGTCACGGCCGGATGCACCTGGGCGACCGAAGCGGCGGCGACGGACTGTCCCAGTTCAGCGAAAAGCGATTCCAGCGGCGCGCCGAACTCCGCCTCAATGGACTCGACAGCCTTGGCGTGCGGGAAAGGCGGAACGCTGTCCTTCAGCCGGGCGAGGCCGCGCGCGAAGCGCGGGTCGAGGATATCGGCGCGGGTGGAGAGGAACTGGCCGAGCTTCACATAGGAAGGCCCCAGCGCCTCCAGCGCCTGCGCGAAACGCTCGCCGGGATTGTCGGCGCGCTCCGGCTTGGCGAACAGACGCGTGAATTTGGAGAACAGGCGGGCGAAAAGCGGCAGGCGCTGATGATATTCGCGCGGCAGCAGCGCATCGCGCCGGGCGAGCACGAATGCGGCGCGCGAAAGCCGCCAGGCCGACCCCAGACGGCTCATCTAGATGGCCCAGCCGATATGCAGGGCCGCGACGCCGCCGGCAAAGTTCGTATACGAAACATTCCGGAACCCGGCTTGCCGGATTTCGCCGGCGAAGGTCTCCTGATCCGGGAAACGGCGGATGCTTTCGACGAAATAGCGATAGGGCGCGTCATCGCCGGCCACCAGCTTGCCCATCGCAGGGATCATGTGATCGGAATAGAGATCATAAAAACGCTGGAAGGCGTCGAAGGTCGGCCGTGACATTTCCAGGCACAGGAACCGGCCGCCGGGTTTAAGCACGCGCCGCATCTCCGCCAGCGCGGCCGGGCGGTCGGTCATGTTGCGAATGCCAAAGCCCGCCATCACGCAATGGGCGCTGCGGTCCGCAAAGGGAAGCTTTTCCGCATCGCCCTGCGCCCAGTCGACCTTTCCCGCGTCCTTGCGCGTCAATCCGGCCTGCAGCATGGCGGCATTGATATCGACGACAACGGCGCGGCCCGGATCGCCGCCACGGCGGCCGCGCGCCTTTTCCGCCATGCGGACCCAACGCAGGGCCAGGTCGCCCGTGCCGCCGGCGATGTCATAGAGCATTTCGCCGGGCTGCGGATTGGCGCGCGCCACGACGATGTCCTTCCAGACGCGGTGCGCGCCGCCGGACATGACATCGTTCATCGCGTCATAGCGGTCGGCCACGCGATCGAACACGCCGCGCACGAGGGAGGATTTCTCCCCCCGCGGCACGTCGCGTTCACCAAAAGGAACCGTGTCTTGAGCGCGCTCTGTCATGACGGGCGGCACCTTAGACGAGGCCTCCGCCACGCGCTATGCGTCGGCGCCGCGCAGCGGCGGCGGGCTTCAGTCCGCCTTGCCGCGGGACAGGATGGGGCAGACGACGCCGGTGCCGCCAATGCCGCAATAACCGTCCGGATTCTTTTCCAGATATTGCTGATGATAATCCTCGGCGAAGAAGAAATCGGGGGCCGGAGCGATTTCCGTGGTGATGCGGCCTTCGCCCTTGGCGTCCAGCGCGTCCTGATACATGGCGCGGCTATACTCCGCCGCTTCGGCCTGCGCCGCGCCGTGCGTGTAGATGGCGGAGCGGTATTGCGTGCCGATATCATTGCCCTGACGCATGCCCTGCGTCGGGTCGTGCGCCTCCCAGAAGGCGCGCAGCAAATCCTCATAGGCGACGATGGACGGATCATAGACCACGCGCACCGCCTCCGTATGGCCGGTGCGCCCGGAGCACACTTCCTGATAGGTCGGGTTGGGTGTCACGCCGCCCTGATAACCCACGGCCGTGATCCATACGCCTTCCATCTGCCAGAAAATGCGCTCCGCGCCCCAGAAACATCCCAGACCGAAATCGGCGATCTCCAGATGCTCCGGATAAGGCCCCTTCAAAGGGTTGCCGGTGATGGCGTGATGGTCAGCCGTGCGGATCGGCTCGTCCCGGCCGGGCAGAACGCGGCGCGGGTCTGGCGAGGCGGTTTTTTCGGAGTTGCCGAACAGCATGGGCGCGACTTTCGCAGATCAGTCAATGAAACCAGTTTTGATCACATAAACCCGTTATTGCGAAATGAAAGTGCGCCGCTGCTCACAATTGCGTGTCAGTGGTGAAAAATCTTGCGCTCTCGCCGCACCCGTCCGGCCATGGCGATCAGGGTCGCGCCCATGACCATGCTGAGCGCCCAGACCCAGAACTGGTCCAGCGGGCGGACGCCGAAGCGGTGAATGTCCGAAATTGTTAGAAAGTCCGGCGCTGCCGCACGCGTGGAATGGGCGATGTCCGAGCCGAAAAGAATGATCGCGCCAAGGATCAGAAAAAGCCCGGCCCAGCGGACAAGACGGCGGGGCCCCGATACGCGCTTCGACATTTAGCGTCCCTCGCTACTGGCAATGGCGGCGGGCCGTTCCGGATGAGAAAACCATAACCCGTCCTGCAAAAAAATTTAAGACACGCGGCAAACAGTGCGCGTAGGCGCTTGTCGCAGCCAATCATGACATGATAAGGGCGGCGCCTTCGCGATATGCAAAGCGCGGGTGAGGTGGCCGAGTGGTCGAAGGCGCACGCCTGGAACGCGTGTAGGCGGTGCTCCCGTCTCGTGGGTTCGAATCCCACCCTCACCGCCACTTTGCAGCTTTTGTCTCCAAGTAGAGACATTGCGGCAGAAAACCGCATCTGCGCCACACGTTATGTCAAACCATCATAGGTTCATCACTGGCAAAGCGTAACAGCACTTCGATACACAAGGTGCCAGCCTCCGCAGCTTTTTTGGCGCGTTCCATAAGGTAATAGTCAAACGCCATCATCGGTGTGGTTCTTGTACCTCGCGCCGCTATCATTTCGGCGGCTTGTACGCTGCGGAGCAATTCCGAAATATCCAGCAAATGAGCAAACCCACCGGTCGCGCGCATGAATTCTTGGATGAACTCAATGCCGTAGGCTTCGTGATCGTCCACAAGTTTCAGATCAGGAATTAGGACGATAGCGTGGGCAGGAAGTTCTCGCTCGACTGGCAGTGAATTCCCTTTGACGTTTGTCACCGAAACATCGGATTTAAGTGCCCTTATGGCCCCGCGTAATTGACCAAACCCTTTGCCAATGTGGGCAGAAACGTCACGCTTTAGCTTAACCCTGTCTGGCAGTCGCGCGCGCGTCAAAACCGAAAGCGTCTTTGATTCAATTAACACCGCACCGAACTCGTGGCTCAAAAGTATGTCGGTTAACTCCCGCGTTCCGTTACCCTTCGGAATTTGTGGACTATGATGAACCCCGGAAGGCATAAGGTTGTCGGTCAACCAAACGGCCAGTTGCTCTTGGTAATTGCCTTCGTCGCGATCGAATAGGTCTATTAAGCTGGAGGAAGCGCCTGCTGTGATGAAGTTATTTCGTAAAGCTTTCCAGTCCGACCGCCCGCCGATCTCTATTACTAACCAAACGTCATCATTTTCAACGTGATGGTTTAGGCAATCAATTAAGGGGAGCGCCGTGGCTTCTAAGGCCGTATAGTCCACCTGCCCTAGTGCCGCGCTGTCAGCCCAAACAGGTAAGCGGCCCAAATTCTCAGGCACGGGCAAATCATTCCAACCGACATTCACGGCAATTTCGTTGAATAGGAACGCCACCAAGGGTCCGCCGCGCGCCAAGCCCCGAATGCCATTCAATTCTTCTTCTCGTTCCACGACCGACCAAAGAATGCCACCTTCGTCACCGTCGTCGTACACCTTAAGTGCGCAAAGCAGGCGATTCTCACACATAGTGAAGGCGAGCTGCATCCGCGCGCCAAGCACGATGTATTTTAATAATATTGTGCTGCCTTTGATAAGAAGAGTCGGCTCAAATTCATCTTGGCCTCGTGCGTGTTCGAACCGAATTAGCTCAGGAACGGCTAAAAATTCAGAACGGTTGTGTGACGATAGCATGTGCATCGGTCCATCATGTCCACTCGATCAAAGAGTGAACAGAAAAAAACACTTGTCCCGTTCGAGATTGCCACGGCAGACTCGTTAGAGAGGCTATGTAGTTCTTTGTTTCGTTGCTTCCCGCCTGCCACTTTGCGTCCGCCCTTCGAGTGCCGAACCTAGTCTTTTCCGACCCTCACATCCCGCCAGACCATGCGGTGGTCCGAACTTTCGATCGGGTAGCCGGGGCCGACGAGGCCGTAATGCGGGTGACCGGGGGCGGGCCAGACGACGCCGGTGCGGACGGTTTCCAGGCAGGCGCGTGAGGGGATCACGTAGTCGAGGCGCAGATTGCCGACGCCGGATTCGGCATCGTCCCCGAAATCGGCGGTTTGCTGCGACGGCGGCCCGGATTTGCCGATATTGGCGCCGCCCTGCCGCACCGCCGCCGCGGCCCCGCCCTGGCTTTCCGGCGCATCCCGGTTAGCGGTTTCAGGCTGGTCCAGCAGACGGTTGATCGCCCGGCGGGCCAGATCATCGCCGTCATGCGGGTCGGCGTTGAGATCGCCAAGGATCACGAAACAGGCGCCCGGCGCCAGACCGCCTTCGGCGCCTGTTTCGTCATAGATGTAATCACCCGTCCCGCCGACATAGTCCGACCAGAAACGGATTTCGTCGTGATTGCGCTTGCCGTTGCGGTCTTCCGGCCCATCGAAGCTGGGCGGGGTCGGGTGGCTGGCGAGGATATGAACGCTCTTGCCGCCGATGAGGACGGGAACATCCCAGTGGCTTTTCGAGGACAGGCGGAAATCGGCCAGCGCGGCCGCGTCATACCAGTCCGCGGGCAGCAGCGCGCCGGGCATATCCTTCCACAGGAATGTCTGGAACGTGCGCGCCGCGCTTTCGGCCAGCGGATATTTCGAGAGCAGCACCATGGCGTACTGGCCGGGAAATTCGCCATAGCCGAACGCGTCGCCGCCATAGGCGCGGGAGCCGGGCTGCGGGCTGACCGCGCCGTCGCGGTCCAGGTCATGGCCGGAAGGCAGGCCGGTATTGGAGGGAGCCAGGAAAATATAGGGATAGTCGATCACCGGGGCGCCATTCTGGCTGACGCCCAGATAGTCGCGCCGGAAGAGCGCGATGGCCTCCCCCGCCGCGTCATAGTCGAACTCATTGAGGAGAAGGACGTCCGGCGCTGCGCGCTGGATGATCTCGGCGACCTTGCGGGCCTGCGCGTCGCCGCTTTTGAGATCTGCAATCAGATCGCCTTCGGCCGGACGATTGAGATAGGCGTTGAAGGTGGCGATGCGCACCGCCCCCTGCGCCCGGGCCGGGAAAATATCCGGTTGGGTCCCGGCGGCGGTCATACAGGCGGACAGAGGCGAAACCAGCATCAGAGCCGCAAAACCAAGCCAGTGGAAACCACGCATCGGGACCGCCTTCCAGTCATCGCACAAGGCCACCTTTAGGGACGGTCTGAAACAGTTTTGTAAAGCCGCGCTGCGGCGCGTCCAGACGGCATGCCAGCCGGTTTCGATCCCGCCGCCATCGACACCGTTCCAAGCCATTGGCCGGCGTGATAATTTTCCGCGAGGCGGCCTTCATTCCCGGCGCGCCTCACAGATGGGAGGACAGGCGATGGACAGCGCGCAGACGGAGTCGCCGCAGGATCAAGCCTTGCGGCGTTATCACGAAAGGCGTGAAGCCTTTGACCGCGACGGCTATGTCATCTTCGAAAATATCCTTTCCGAAGAGGAGACGGCGGCGATCCGCGCGGCGCTGGCGCCGTGGATGAACCGCACCGGGCGCAATGATTTCGAGGGGCTGAGCACCAATCGCGTCTATGCCCTTCTGGCCAAGTCCCCCGTGTTCGCTGATCTGGCGGCGCATCCGCTCGCCATGGCTTTTGTGGAGGGGGAGCTGGGGACCAGTTGCCTGTTATCGGCCTGTCTGGCGATCAATCTCCATCCCGGCGAGAGCGTGCAGCCCTGGCATCACGACGACAGCCATATCGACATGCCGCGTCCCCGAAAGGCCTGCGGGGTCAGCGCCTTCTGGGCGATTGACGCCATGACCGAAACCAATGGCGCGACGGAAATCCTGCCCGGCAGCCATCTGTGGCCGGAAGACGAGATCCCCGGCGCCGTGGCGGCGGAGCACTTCGCCGATCGCAACAGGCGGGACGCGGGGGACGATCCGGGGGCGCGGCCCGACGCCATGAAAGTCGTGATGCCGGCCGGGTCCCTGATGCTGGCCAAGGGCACGCTGTGGCATCGCGGCGGGGCCAATCGGTCTGACGCGCCGCGCCTTATCATCACGCCGCAATATTGCGCCGGCTGGGCGCGCCCGCTGGAGAATATGTCGCTGGCCGTGCCGCCCGCCATCGCCCGCGGGCTGCCCGCGCGCGCCCGCGAGCTATTGGGCTATTCCATCCATGAACCCTTCATGGGTTATGTCGATGGCGCGCATCCGCGGCGGGTTCTTGAAAATTGAGGCCGGGCTGAGTCCGCCCTGCAGAGGGCGGGAACGCAAGCTGAGGCCTGCGGGTTGCTGTGTCTGAAAATTCCTTTGAGATCAGCAAGGACGACGCCTCCATGAGCAAGCCCATCGTGACGATCAATCCGGCCACCGAAGAGACGCTGGATCGCTATCCCCTTATGAGCGACGCGGAGGCGGGCGACGCGGTTAGCCAGTGCCATGAGGCGTTCCGGAGCTGGCGCCTGGAACCCGCGGCGGAGCGCGCGAAAATCATCAAGGCGATCGGCAAGGCGCTGCGCGACAACAAGGAAGAGCTGGCCGAACTGATGACGAAAGAAGTCGGCAAGCTGAAATCCCATAGCGTGCAGGAAATCGAGCTATGCGCCGGGATCTGTGACTGGACGGCGGAGAACGGCCCCGGCTTCCTGGAGGATGAAGAGCGCGAAGTCGAGAACGGAACGCGCGGCATCATCACCTATTCGCCCATCGGCGTGATCTACGGCATCCAGCCGTGGAATTTCCCGGCCTATCAGGTGATCCGCTATTCCATCGCCAATCTGATGGCGGGCAATGGCGTATTGCTGAAGCACGCGGCGAACTGCACAGGCTCCGGCAAGATGCTGGAGCGAATCTATCGCGAGGCGGGTTTGCCGGAAAACCTGTTCACGGTGCTGACCATCGATCACGATCAGTCCGACAGGATCATCGAGAATGACCTGGTGCGCGGCGTCACCCTGACCGGCAGCCCCGTCGCGGGGAAAATTATCGGTGAAAAAGCCGGCGCCAAGCTGAAGAAAACCGTGCTGGAGCTGGGTTCCAACGACGCCTATGTGGTGCTGGAGGACGCCGATCTGGAGCAGGCGGTGAAGATGTGCGTGATGGGCCGGGTCTATAATAATGGCGAGACCTGCGTGGCCGCGAAACGCTTCATCGTCGTCGACGCTCTTTATGACGCGTTCAAGGACGCCTTTGTCGAAGCGATGAAGGCGGTCAAGACCGGCGACCCGTTCGATGAGGAATCCGGGCTTGGCCCCATGGCGCGAGAGGATCTGCGGTCCGATCTGCATGAACAGGTGGAGGAGAGCGTCAAGAAAGGCGCAAAAATTCTCTGTGGCGGGGAAATACCGGACGGCAAGGGCTATTATTACCCGGCCACGGTGCTGGGCGATGTCGAGCCCGGCCAGCCCGCCTATGACGACGAGCTGTTCGGCCCCGTCGCTTCGCTGATCCACGCCAAGGATCAGGACGACGCCATGCGCATCGCCAATGACAGCCGCTTCGGCCTTGGCGGCGCAATATTTTCGAAAGACGTGAAAAAGGCCACCGAACTGGCGTCGAAACATTTCGACACCGGCATGGTGTTCATAAACGGCTTTGGTCTGGCCACGCCCAACATGCCTTTCGGCGGGGTGAAGGATTCTGGCTATAGCCGCGAACATGGCGGCTTCGGCATCCGTGAATTCGTGAACGCCAAAGCGATTGTGGTGGTCAGCGAATAGGTCGCGGGGCGCTCAGGCGAGATAGCCGGGAAGCTGGCGCTCGAACTCCGGGAAGTAGCGGGTGATGACCATGATGTCGAAGGCGGCGAGGATCGCCTCTTTCGGCTCCCGGTCCAGCAGAAAGCGGAAGGCGGCGTCAATCACCCGGTCCGGCGCCGCGCCCGCGCCCAGACGCTGATAATCGGCGCGGGCCAGGGTGACAGAGTGGCGCGTTTGGCCGCCGCCTTCAGCAACCGTGACATCAAACGCCATCGGGTCCCCGGACCCGGTCTGTGTGACCGAAATCATGACCGGACGCCTAGCATGAAACCCGCCCGCGCCGCCAGAATGCGCGCGTGGCGGTAGGACTTTATTCACCATCATTAGCGCAGTCTTGTCAGGCACTTATGCTGTCAGTCTCTGATGATGGCGCTTTATCGCGCCGCAAACCGTCATACATATGGCTGACGCCGACGAAGGATATTTGATGCTCGAAACCGTGAAACAACTCTGGCCCACGCGGGAAAAACTGACCGGCCCGGCGATTACGCAGGCCGGGGTGATCCCCTATGCCGTGAAGGACGGAGTCGCGGTTTATCTGCTGGTCACCTCGCGCCGCACGGGGCGGTGGATCTTTCCCAAGGGGGGCTGCGATGCGGGCGAATCCGCACCGGAATGCGCCGCGCGGGAAGCCCGCGAGGAAGCGGGCGTGGAGGGCGAAGTCACCGGACCGGCCGTGGGGTTCTATCGCGACCGCAAGGTGCATCCCATGCGGCGCAAGCTGATCGAGGTGGCGATGTATCCCCTGCGCGTATCGGAACAGCTTGAAGACTGGCCGGAAAAGGACGAGCGCCAGCGCCACTGGGCGACGCTGGAAGAAGCCCGCAAGCTTCTGACCACGCCGGGGCTGTTCGAACTGGTTGAGCGCGCCGAGGAACATATCCTGGCCGCGCACGAGGCGTCAGGCGCGGGACATCAGGCTTAGGCCCAGATAAAGCACGGCGGCCAGACCGCCCGCCGCCGGAACGGTGATCACCCACGCCGCGGCGATGGTCCAGCCATGCTGACGGCGCACCAGACGCCGCCGCTCCTGTTTCTTCAGCTTCTTGACCGCGTCTTCCGGGGTTTCGTTGATCTGGTCTTCGGTCAGGGGCACGGGCTCCCTGTCCTGACGGCGGCGAAGGCCGCGATTGGTAAGGATCTCCCGCAACAACCCGACGCCGAAAACCCCGCCAATCGCAATATGGGTGGAGGAAACCGGCAGGCCCAGATGCGAGGCGATCAGCACCGTGATCGCCGCCGAAAGCGCCACGCAATAGGCGCGCATCGGGTCCATCTTCGTAATCTGCTGGCCCACCGTGCGGATCAGGCGCGGTCCGAACAGGGCCAGGCCCAGCGAAATCCCCGCCGCGCCGATCAGCAGAACCCAGATCGGCAGCTCGACCGCGGTCGGCGCGGCCATCTGGGTTTTCGCCGCCGCGACGATGGCGGCCAGCGGCCCGACCGCGTTGGCGACATCGTTTGCGCCATGAGCGAAGGACAACAGCGCCGCCGCGCCGATCAGCGGCGCCACGAACAGGCGGCTGACCTCCTTGCGGCGATTGTCCATGTCGCGGCAGCGCCGGTTCACCCAGGGGCGGGCGACGGCCCACATGGCGAGCGCCGCGAGGACAGCCAGGACCAGGGAGGCCGGATCGGAAACGTCGACGACCTTTTTCAGCCCCTTGCCGAGCATATAGAGCACGAAAACCCCGGCCATGAGGGCAATCAGAACCGGCACCCATCGCCGCGCCGCGGAGACCCGGTCCTCGCGGAACAGGATCGACCATTTCACGAACGCCAGAAACGCCGCGGCGATAACGCCGCCCATGACCGGGCTGATTACCCAGCTGGCGGCGATCGCGGCCATGGTTCCCCAACTCACCACGCTGGCCCCCGCAGCCGCCAGACCGGCGCCCAGAACGCCGCCCACGACGGAATGGGTGGTTGAGACCGGCGCGTTCAGCACAGTGGCGAGATTGATCCAGATGGCGGCCGACAGGAAAGCGGACATCATCAGCAGGATGAAATTGACCGCCGGCATGTCCGCCGGAGGCGTAACGATGGACTTGGAGATAGTGGAGACGACATCCCCGCCTGCCAGCATCGCGCCTGCGCCCTCGCAAACCGCCGCGATGACCAGCGCGGCGGTCATGGGCAAGGCCTTGCTGCCCACCGCCGGGCCCATATTGTTGGCGACATCATTGGCGCCGATATTCAGCGCCAGATAGCCCCCGATCAGTGCGCCAACGACCACATAGATGGCCAGCGGCCCTTCGCTGAGAAACGCCGCGACGAAAATGGCGACCGCCGCCAGAAAGACCCCCGCCATGCCCGGCAGAGCCATGCCGCGCGCCAGATCGGTCGTGGCGGTTTCAAGCCGCCCGACCTTTTTCAGGTCCTTGTCGAGACTTGTCTTTGGCAAACCGGAAACTCTCGACGAACGCTTGATGGGGAATGACGGGCCGCCGGGTTATTCGGCGGCGGAGATCATGAGCCGCACGGCCCGGGCGGCCGCCCGTCCATGACAGTTTTGTGACGGTGCGCACAATGCGGTGGAGGGCTTGAAGTTTCAAGCCGCCTGACGGCAAGAAACACCGCCGTCAGTGAGAAAAGAATACGCCCTTCAGGCCAGGAACAGCCACCAGCCGCCCAGAGCGATCAGGGCGAGGCCGGCGGCGAGCGCGATCAGACGGGTTTTCATGACGCATGGCTCCTGAAAGCGTTTTTTTACGTTGATGCGATATTAGCGTGCCTCATGAAAGCCGCGCTTCGCATCCTGACGGTCCTCGCGGCCGTGACATTCGCCGCCACGCCCGCCCTGGCCGCGGGCGCCGCGCCCGCCAAGAAACGGGTGACGGCGTCCGAGGAATTCATGGAGATGCCGGGGCTGACCGCCACCATCACCCAGGATTACCGCATTACCGGCCTGTTGCAGGTCGAGGCGGGGCTGGACATCCATGACGACAAGCTGCGGCGCAAGGCCGAAGCCCTGATGCCCCGCCTGAGGGACGCCTACGCCACGGCGCTCACCGCCTATGCCGGGGGCTTCTACATCCCCGGCAATGTGCCGGACGCGGACCGCATCGCCAATATGCTGCAGGCCGCGACCGACCGGGTTCTGGGCGAAGAAGGCGCGCATCTTCTGCTGGGCATGGTCGTGGTGCACGAGCAGCCCTGACGCTTCACCAGGCCGAGAGGCCGCCGTCGATTTTCAGCTCCGTCCCCGTGACGAACTTGGATTCGTCTGACGCCAGATAGACGCAGGCATATGCCACGTCGTCCGGCTCTCCGATGCGCTTCAGCGGGATGCCGCGGGCGAGATTCTTGTGCAGCTCTTCGTCCGTCTCGATGCCCAGCGCCTCCTTCATGCCGTCCAGGATCGGCGTCTTGATGAAGGCCGGATGCACAGAATTGGCGCGGATGTCATAGCGCCGTTTGGCGCAGTGCAGCGCCACCGATTTGGTCAGCAGCCAGACGCCCGCCTTGGCGGCGTTATAGGAGGCCAGCTCCGCCTGACCCAGCAAGCCCGCGATAGACGAGATATTGATGATGGAGCCGGGCGCGTGGCCCTTCATCACGCCCAGCGCGTATTTGCAGCCCAGAAAAACCGAGTCGAGATCGACGGCGACGACTTTCTTGTAGCTTTCGAAACTGTCGTCCTCCACCGAGCCGAACGCGCCGATGCCGGCGTTATTGACCAGCACGTTGAACCCGCCGAGCGTTTCGTCGGCGCGCTTGATAGCCGCCTTCCAGTCTTCCTCGGAGGTGACATCGTGCTTCATCGCCTTGGCGCCCAGCGTTTCGGCGTTGGCGCGCGCCCCGTCCCCGTTCAGGTCGGTCAGGAAGACCTCCCCGCCCTCATCGACAAATTTCTGCGCGATGGCGAAGCCCAGGCCGCTGGCCGCGCCGGTGATCAGGGCGCGCTTGCCCGTCATCCGGCTCATGCGAGCGAATCCATGAAGGAAGCCAGCGTCACGTCCTTGTCCGTCACCCCGCCGGCGTCATGCGTGGCCAGAGTGACCTCGACCCGGTTATAGACATTGAACCATTCGGGATGGTGATCCATCTGGTCGGCCTTGATGGCGACCCGGGTCATGAAGCCGAACGCTTCATTGAAGTCCTTGAATTCAAAAGTCTTTTCTATGGCGTCGCGGCCTTCGGCGGCATTCCAGCCATCCAGCTTCGAAACCGCGTCCTTCGCGCCGATCTTCCCGGTCATTTCGATCTCTCTCCCGTATTCTTGTTGCGTCCTCATTATCGCGCCGGGCGCGGCGGCGAAAGGCGCGGGAAAGCAATTCTTTACCGCCGCCGGGGTAAGTTTGGCGTCTGTTGAGCATGGAAGGGGGCGGGTATGACCCGGTTTCTGGTTTCCGAAGAAAATCCCGGCGGGCACAAGCTGGAGGATATCCTCAGCCTGATCCGCGGCGACGTGCTGAAACGCTCGATCAAGATCGACGCCGATCCGCGGCCCGAGGCGCTGCACGTCATGGGCAACAACATGAAGATCCTGCAGCACCTGACCGCGGCCATCGAACTGGCGCAGGATTCGACTCATGTTCTGGATCGCGCCTTCGGGCCGTCCAAGGCGTCCCAGGGCGGCCAGCCGCGCATCGGCGCGGCTTAAGGGCCGGCGGCGTCCGCCGCCTCCCGGTTCAGGCCCAGCTCCGCCAGCAGGGCGGAATCCGCGTCGTCGCCCGCGTTCGGCGCGGTCAGCAAGGCCTCGCCCATGAAGATCGAATTGGCGCCGGCGAGGAAGCAGAGCGCCTGCATGGTTTCAGACATCGTCTCCCGGCCCGCGGAGAGGCGCACCACGGATTTCGGCATCATCAGGCGCGCCAGCGCGACCGTGCGGATGAAATCCAGATCCTTGACGTTTTTGGCCTCCGCCAGCGGCGTGCCTTTGACCGGCACAAGGCGGTTGACCGGCACGCTTTCCGGGTGCGGGTCCAGCCGCGACAACTCCAGCAGAAGTCCGACGCGGTCTTCCTGATCCTCGCCCAGTCCCAGAATCCCGCCGACGCACAGCTTCACGCCCGCCTTGCGCGCGCGGCCGAGCGTTTCCAGCCGGTCGTCATAGGTCCGGGTGGTGATGACCTTGTCGTAGTACTCGCGGGAGGTATCGAGATTGTGGTTGTAGAAGTCGAGCCCGGCGTCGGCGAGGCGCTCGGCCTGCCCCTCCTCCAGCATGCCCAGCGTCATGCAGGTTTCCAGCCCCTCCGCCTTCACTGACGTGACGATGTCGCAGATCTTCTCGACATCGCGGTCCTTGAGCGAGCGCCACGCCGCGCCCATGCAGAACCGGTCCGCGCCCTTGGCCTTGGCCGCGCGGGCGGCCTCCATCACCGTGTCCTTGTCCATCAGCTTGGAGGCTTTGACGCCGGTGTCGAACTTGGCGGACTGGCTGCAATAGCCGCAATCCTCCGCGCAGCCCCCGGTCTTGATGGAAAGAAGCTGTGCGCGCTCGATTTTGCCCGGATCGTGAAAGGCGCGATGCACGCTGGCGGCGCGGAACACCAGATCGGAAAATGGCAGGCGGTACAGCGCCTCGGCTTCCGCGCGGGTCCAGTCGGTGCGAATGTCGGTGTCGGAATAGGCAGGTTGCGGCGCGTCCACGGCAGGCGGGCTCCTTGAGAGAGTCACTGATTGGCGGTCAACCTAGGGCAGGGGAGCGGCGCGCGGCAACGCGCGGAAGACAAGATTGACCAGTTTTTTTCCAGACAGGCCGCCATACCGGCCCTTTCTGTCCGGCCCGCCGAAATTCAAGGTCGGACTGAAGAAGATAGAGGCCGCGGAATGGCTGCGGCCCGATCCGGAGCTGCAGGCCGGACGCGCGCATGGCGCGGCGATGCTGGACCAGCGATTCAGCGAGGTCTTTCGGGAAATCCACGGCTCCGCCGCCGCGCAGGCGGAGGCGCGGGCAATGGTGGAGTCCGCGCTGAATGAGACGGCGCCGGAGGCCGGCGAGCCCGATCTGGCGCGCGCCCGGCGCATGGTGTCCGACGATCTGGTGGTGATGACGGCCGAGGACGGCGAATGGCGAACCGCCGCGCTGGCCCTGTGCCAGCCAACCTTCTTTTCCGCCGGCCACGCCATCGGGAAGACCCTGGACGGTTTGCACGTCCCGGTGCCGGACGGCTCGCCCCGGCTGGCCGGCGCCATCGCCCATGTCTTCAACAGCCTTGCCGCGGACGCGGTGTTCGAACGTTTCAACTGGACAGTCCAGTTCGGCGAAGACCGCTATACGCCGGACGGCGGCCCTTTGCGGGCGCAGGCGGAGGCGCTGGGACCGGAAGCGGCGGCGGACCAGCTGCATCTTCGCGTGGAGCGCCAGACCATACGGCGCCTGCCGGAAACCGGGGGCGTCCTGTTCACCATTCGCATCGCCCTGGACCCTCTGGAACCCATTCTGCGCAACCCGGAAACCGGCGCGGCGCTGGCCGCCGGCTGGCGCGGCGCGGCGGATAACGCCCGGCGCTATAAACGCTGGGACGCGCTGGAAGCCGCCATGGAACATCTCCTGAAACGCGAAAATCTCTGAGTTTTTCGCGTTAACGGGGAATTATGGGCTTTTTTATTCGCTCATTTCGGGCAAGCGCTTGACCTCCCTGTCCAAAAACCGGGTTAATAATCGTTAACCATTCTCAAACCTTGGGGAGGACCGGGAATGATGAAGCGAGTTCTGATGGGCTCTGGCGCGCTGTCACTGTGCGTCGGCGCGGCTTTTGCCGGGGGGCAGGGCGTTCCGCTTCCCAATGACCCGCCGGCTTATGCCGAGCCGGGTCAGTGCTATCAGCGCATTCTCGTCCGCGCGGAATATGACCGCTATGTCGACGAATATCTGTCGCGCGAGGCCTATGACCGCATCGAGGTTACCGAGCCGGCGCTGGAGACGCGGTCGCGCGATTATCTGCGCAAGGAGGCGGGGGTCCGCTATGTCGTGCGCCAGCCCGTCTACGAAACCGTGACCGAGCAGGTTCTGGTGCAGCCGGAATATGAACGCCTTGTCGTCGAGCCGGCGCGTCTGGAAACGGTGACCGAGCGCGTCATGGTGCGCGAACCGCAAATGGTGTGGAAACGCGGCCGCCTGCCCGGCGCCAAGGCCTATCGCTATGACGAGGAAACCGGCGATGTCTGGTGCCTGATCGAGGAAGCGGGCGAATACCGCACGATCGAGCGTCAGGTCGTGGTGCAGCCCGAGGAAGTGCGCTCCATCCCGGTTCCGCCGCAATACGCGACCATCGAGAAGGAAGTTCTGGTGCAGCCCGGCGGCGTGGAGGAAATCCCCATCCCGGCGGAATACGCCTCCTATAATTATCAGGAAGTGGTGCAGACCGCCGGGCACAGCCGCTATCGCGTCGAGGCGCAGATGGCCTCCATCGAGAAGCATCAGCTGGTCTCGCCGCAGCGCTATGAGTGGCGGCTGGTCGAGTGCGACCAGATCCCGGTTCTGGAGCAGCCGCATCATCCCCGGAAACATGATGACGGATGGCGGGACTATCAGGAAAAGGACGGGGTTCCGGCCTCGGGCTTCAAGGACGCCGAGGGCATGGAGCTGAGCTATTACCAGCCCGCCGACAATCGCGTTCTCAACTGGAACGGCAAGCGCTAGGGGGACGAGCGCGCCGTGGCGTGAAGGAAAAAGGGCGGTCCGGAGGGAGCCGCCCTTTTTCCTTGCCTATTCGGCAGGCTCTTTCGCCGCCGGGTCGTTCAGCGCCCCGGCCCTGATCTGGCCCGTTCCGGCTTCCGACATGGCCAGGACCACGCCGGACAGCGCCAGCAACGCGATGACATTGGGGAACAGCATCGAGGCGTTGGCGACATCGCCCAGCCGCCACAGGCCGTCCACATTCACGACCATCGTGCCGGTAAAAATCATCATGACCCACAGGAAGCGGAACGGCCGCGCTGCCCAGTCGCCGGTGATGAAGGTCAGGGCCTGTTCGGCGTAATAGGACCAGCCGATCATGGTGGTGAAGGCAAACAGGAACTGCGCCGCCAGCACGATCCATTGCCCGCCATAAATTCCCTGCGCGAATGCCGCGGTGGTGATGGCGGAGGCCTGAAGGTCCGCCGACTGCCAGGCGTATTCCACCGTGCCCCCGGCGCTGGGGAAATCGCCGGCCACGGTCAGGATGACCAGCGCGGTCATGGTGCAGATGACGATGGTGTCGATGAAAACGCCCAACATCGCGATCTCGCCCTGACGAACGGGATCGCTGGTCTGCGCCGCGGCGTGGGCGATGGGGGCCGAGCCCTGTCCGGCCTCGTTGGAGAACAGGCCGCGCGCCACCCCGGCGCGGATCGCCGCCAGCACGCCGTACCCGGCCAGACCGCCCGCCGCTTCCTGAAATCCGAAAGCGGAGCTGAAAATCAACGCGAAGGCTTGCGGCACTTCCGAGGCGTGCAGGATGATTACCGCCAGTGACGCGATGACATAGGCCGCGGCCATCAGCGGCACCAGCTTGCCCGCGACAGACCCGATGGACTTGATGCCGCCGATGATCACCGCGAAGACCAGCCCCGCGATCACCAGCCCCGCCGCCCAGTTAGGAATGGAAACACCCAGAGAGCGCGCGGTTTCCTGCGTGGACTGCGTGACCGAATTCGCCTGGATCATCCCACCCGTGGCGACCGCCGAGAACAGCGTCCCGATGCAGAAAAGGAAGGCCAGTACGATCCACGGCCTGGGCAGGGCGTTCTTGATGTAATACATCGGCCCGCCATGAACCCGGCCGTCCGGATGCTGTTCGCGGTAGCGCACGGCCAGCGAGGATTCGGCGAAGGCCAGCGCCATCCCGAACAGCGCGGTCACCCACATCCAGAATATCGCGCCCGGCCCGCCCAGCGTGATGGCGGTGGCCACCCCGGCCAGATTGCCCGTCCCGACCTGCCCGGATAGCGCAGTGGAGAGCGCCTGCCAGGGCGTGATCTCGCCCGCGCCGAGCGCCTTGCGCCCTGTCCAGAGCTGGGCGAAGGCCGGGCCGAGCCGCGTCACCGGCCGGAACCGCATGGCAACCATGAAAAAGACGCCCGTCCCGATCAGGGCGATGGTGACGATCCCGACCGGCAGGACCCGCGTCTCGCCCCATGTTCCGCCCCACAGAAAATCGCTGAAGAACTGAACGGGTCCGAAGAGGTTTTCCATTGGCGCATCGCTGAGAAGTGAAATCCCGATACGCACTAGAAGCGCAAAATTCACCCCCGGCAAGCGAAATGAGAAAACGCGCTATCCCTTGCCATGGCTGAAAAAGAAACGGGTCCGCCAGTCACCCGGCGGACCCGTTATTTCAGGCCGGAAGCCTCAGGCGCGTTACGCCTTTCCGCTCTCGCCATCCTCTTCGCCCGCGGACGGAGCGGGCATGGGCGTGTTCTGGTCGCCCAGCTTGTGATCGCCATCATCGCCCGGCCGCGCGCCATGGCGCTTGGCGATGGCGAACACCGTGCCTGAAAGCGCCAGAAGCGCGATCAGGTTGGGCGCGGCCATCATCCCGTTGCCGATGGAGGCCACCGTCCAGGCCAGGTCGTTCGTCCATATGGCGCCGACAAACACGACGAGGCACCAGAAGACGCGATAGGGGAAGATCAGCGTCGTCCCTGTCATGAATTCCAGCGATCGTTCGCCGTAAAGCGCCCAGCCCAGGATCGTCGTGAAGGCGAACACGGTCAGGCCGATCACCACGATCCACTCACCCCCCGGCAGCGCCGCGCCGAAGGCTTGCGCCGTGACGTCCGCCGCCGAGGCGATGCCCGAGAGCCAGGAATGATCGGTCTGGGCCACCACGGACGCATCCGTCGCCGCCGCCAGAGCGTCAGCCGGAACTTCGACGCCCGCCGCCTGGCAGGCCTGAAGCGCGCCATAAACGGCGTCGCCGCCCTGCGCCACGCTCTGCGCGCGGTTCTCGACATCGGTCTGGGGCGCAGCGGCGAACAGCGCCGTGCGGCTCATGCCGTCGGGTATGGTCAGCGCGCCTTGCGTCTCACACTGGCCCAGCGCGGCCCGCGCCGGATTGTAGTTGAAATTGCCCGTGGCGGTCAGGATCACCAGCGCGGTCAGGGTGCAGACCACGATGGTGTCGATGAACGGGCTGAGCATCGCGATCGAGCCCTGACGGTGCGGATTGCGCGTCTTGGCCGAAGCATGCGCGATGGCCGCCGAGCCCAAGCCCGCCTCGTTCGAGAACGAGCCGCGATTGGCGCCTTCCCGGATCGCGGCGGCGAAGGCCGCGCCGAAGAAGCCGCCGACAGCCGCCGTGCCGGAGAAGGCGTCGGTGAAGATCGACAGGAAAGCGGCCGGAACATCGCCCGCATTCACCAGAAGCACGGCAACCGCGCCGACCACATAGGCAATGGCCATGAAGGGCACCAGGACCGAGGCGACGCGGGCGATCGACTTCACGCCGCCCACAATCACCGCGAACACCAGAACGGCCATGACGCCGCCGCAGATGATCGCCGGAACGCCGAGATTGGATTCCACCAGCGCGGCGACGGAATTCGCCTGCACCAGATTGCCCGTGCCGAACGCCGCCACGGCCGTGCAGATGGCGAACAGCCAGGCCAGCCACAGCCATTTTTTCGAGAGGCCGTTCTTGATGTAGTACATCGGGCCGCCGACATGCTCGCCCCGGTCATCAACCTCACGATAGGTCACGGCCAGCACGGCTTCGGAATATTTCGTGGCGGAGCCGACAAGGGCCGTCATCCACATCCAGAAGACCGCCCCCGGACCGCCCAGCGTGATGGCGGTGGCGACGCCGGCGATATTGCCGGTGCCGATCGTGGCGGAAAGCGCGGTGAAGAGAGCGGCGAGCGGGGAGATTTCCCCATCGCCTTCATCTTCGGGCTTGGATTTCTTGAACATCATGCCCAAAGCCGCCGGAAGGCGGTAAATGGTCATGAATTTCAGGCCGATAGTCAGATAGAGACCGGTGCCGAACAGGAGCGCCACAAGAACGGGGCTCCACACCCAGCCATCGATCTGGGTGAGCACGGATTGCAGTGCTTGCATGATTGTTTTTCAGCGTGTTGCGAATTGTTGCAAGCAATCTAGCCCGAGGCCCGGCGCGGCCTCAAGCGAAAGCCGGTCATTTATCCGCCATAATCGGCCAGGACCTCGCCGGCCAGCCTGAGAGAGCCCGCGATGACGATGCGCGCCGCGCCGTGGCGCTCCAGCGCCTCGGAAAGCGCCGCGTCGAGCGAAGGCGCGATGGAGGCGCTGATTCCGGCCTCCGCCGCGGCCATGGCGATCAGGCCGGGATCGGCGCTGGCGGCCTCGTCTTTCAGCGGCACCGCGATCAGTTCAGTGGCCAGCCCGGCGAACGGCGCGGTGATGCCGTCCAGATCCTTGTTCGCCATGGCGCCCATGATCATGATCAGGTCCGACGGACTGCGCGTCTCCAGGTCTGCCAGAACGGCGGCGAGGCTCGCCGCGCCGCCCGGATTATGCGCCGCGTCCAGCCACAGTTCCGCATTGCCGGCGCGGGCGCGTTCGGCGAAACGGCCCTGTGTCAGGCGCTGCATGCGGGCGGGCCAGCGCGCGTCGGCCACACCGGCGGAGATGGCCTCCGCCGCGAGGCCCAGATGCAGCGCGAGGGCGACCGCCAAACCCGCATTCTGAACCTGATGCGAGCCCAGCAATCCCGGCTGCGGCAGGTCCAGCACGCGTTCGCCGTCCTGATAGACCATTCCGCCGCGTTCGGCATGCGCCATGAAGTCCACGCCGGACTGGCGGAACGGCGCTTCAACCGCCTCCGCCGCGCGGGCCAGGGCGCCGCGCACGGTTTCGGTCTGGCCCGCGGAAAAGGCCGGGACGCCCGACTTGAAAATACCGGCTTTCTCGCGGGCGATGTCGGCCAGATCGCTGCCCAGGAATTCCCGGTGATCCAGTGAAATCGGCGTGATCGCCGTGGCGGCCGGCCGGTCCACCACATTGGTGGCGTCATATTTGCCGCCCAGTCCGGTCTCCAGCAGCAGGTAATCGGCCGGCGTCTCGGAGAACAGCAGGAAGGCGGTCGCCGTGGTTACCTCGAAAAAAGTGATGGCGCGGCCGTCATTGGCTTTCTCGACGCGGTCCAGCGCGTCCGCCAGCCGGGCGTCATCGACGGAGGCGCCGTTCAGCGCAATGCGTTCATTGAAGCGCACCAGATGAGGAGAGCTGTATACGTGGGCGCTCCGGCCCGACGCCTCGATCATCGCTTTCAGGAAGGCCAGGGTCGACCCCTTGCCATTGGTTCCCGCGACATGGACGACAGGCGGCAAGCGCCGTTGCGGATGATCCAGCGCCGCCAGCAGGCGCTCTATCCGGTCCAGCGAAAGATCGATCTTTTTCGGGTGAAGGCGCGTCAGGCGCTCCAGCGCCGCATCCAGCGCCCCGGCCTCAGGAATTGACGGGCTCCGGCGCCGGCAGCCGCTTCCGGCGCGAGGGCGGCTTGGTCTTCATCAGGACCGACAGGACATCGGCCAGCTTTTCGGCCAGTTCGCGCCGGTCCACCACTGCGTCCACCATGCCTTTTTCATGCAGATATTCGGCGCGCTGGAAGCCCTCGGGCAGTTTTTCGCGGATCGTCTGCTCGATGACGCGGGGGCCGGCGAAGCCGATCAGGGCGCCCGGCTCGGCGAAATGCACGTCGCCCAGCATGGCGTAGGACGCCGTGACGCCGCCCGTCGTCGGGTCTGTCAGAACCACGACATAGGGCAGGCCCGCCTCTTTCAGCATCTGGATGGCCAAGGTGGTGCGCGGCATCTGCATCAGGCTGAGCGCGCCTTCCTGCATCCGTGCCCCGCCCGCGGCGGCAAAGCAGATCAGCGGGGCCTCCCGCTCCACCGCTTCCTCGGCGGCCTTGATGAAGGCCTCGCCCACGGCCATGCCCATGGAGCCGCCCATGAAGGAGAAGTCCTGAACCACGGCCACGGACTTGATCCCGCCGATCTTGCCCACGGCGATGCCGATTGCATCCTCGCGGCCGGTCTTGTTGCGGGCGTCCTTGATACGGTCGGTATATTTCTTGTCGTCGCGGAAGCGCAGGGGATCCTTGGGAACGGCCGGGATCTCGATCTCTTCAAAGCGCCCGTGATCGAACGTATAGGCGAAGCGGCTTACCGGGCCGATCCGCATGTGATGGCCGGACGGGGTGACATGGAGCGAATTTTCCAGGTCCTTGTGAAAGACCATCTCGCCCGATTTGGGATCTTTCACCCAGAGATTCTCCGGCGTGTCGCGCTTGGAGAAGATTTTCTTCACGCCGGGCGGGGTGAGTTTGTCCAGCCAGTTCATATCGTTTCAGCTTTGCTCTGTTTCCCGGGCGGAGGCTACAGCCTGCGAGAGGCGGCGGGTCAAGTCCAGCGCTGCCTCCGGTCCGTCTTTCGCCAGCCGCTCCACGATGGCCGAACCGACGACCACCGCGTCGGCGCTGCGGGCGATTTCCGCCGCGGTTTCCGGCGTCTTCACGCCAAACCCGACCGCCACGGGAAGGCCGCTGGCCTCTTTCAGGCGCGATACCGCGGTTTCAATCGCGCCGCGCTCGCCGCGTCCCGCGCCGGTCACGCCGGCAACCGAGACATAATAGACAAACCCCTTGGTGCCCTCGACGACCCTGGGGAGCCGCGCATCGTCGGTCGTGGGCGTCGCCAGCCGGATCAGGGACAGGTCGTGGCGGTCGAAGGCCGCGCGCAGTTCCTCGTCCTCCTCCGGCGGCAGATCGACCAGAATGACGCCGTCCGCGCCGGCCTCCGCCATATCGGCTGCAAACTTCTCGAAGCCGCGGATATAGGGCGGATTGGCGTATCCCATCAGGATGACCGGCGTATCCGCATCGGCTTTCCGGAAATCGCGGACAAGGCCCAGAACGTCATCCAGCTTCGTGCCGTTTTCCAGCGACCGTTCGGCGGCGGACTGGATGGTCGGGCCGTCCGCCATTGGATCGGTGAAGGGAAAGCCCAGCTCAATGACGTCCGCGCCCGCGCCGGGAAGCTTTTCCAGGAGGGCGGCTGTGGTCTTCAGGTCGGGATCGCCCGCCATGACATAGGGGATGAACCCGGCCCGGCCCTCTTTGGCGAGGGCGGCGAAGCGTTTCTGGAGGCGGTTCAAAGCTCCACCCCCAGCGCATCGGCGACGGAGAAGACGTCTTTGTCCCCCCGGCCGCACATATTCATCAGCACCACGCCGTCCGGGCCCAGTTCCCGGCAGAGATCACGGGCGCGGGCCAGCGCGTGGGCGGGCTCCAGCGCCGGAATGATGCCTTCCTGCCGGGCGCAGAGCTGGAACATTTCCAGCGCCTCCTTGTCGGTGGCGGAGACATATTCGGCGCGGCCGGCATCCTTCAGGAAGGCGTGCTCCGGCCCGATGCCCGGATAGTCGAGCCCGGCGGAGATGGAGTGCGCGTCGGCGATCTGGCCGTCCTCGTCCATCAGCAGATAGGTGCGGTTGCCGTGCAGGATGCCGGGCTTGCCGCCATTGAGGGAAGCTGCGTGACGGTTGGTGTCCACGCCCTCGCCCGCCGCCTCGACGCCGATCAGACGTACGTCCTCATCCTCGAGGAAGGGATGGAACAGGCCCATGGCGTTGGAGCCGCCGCCGATACAGGCGACGCACGCATCGGGCAGGCGGCCTAGCCGGTCCTGCATCTGGGCGCGGGCCTCCTTGCCGATGACCGACTGGAAATCGCGAACCATGGCCGGATAGGGGTGCGGCCCGGCGACCGTGCCGATCACGTAGAACGTATCGTCCACGTTCGTGACCCAGTCGCGCAGCGCCTCGTTCATGGCGTCTTTCAGCGTCGCGGTGCCCGATTCCACGGCCCGGACCTCCGCGCCCAGCAGCTTCATACGGAAGACATTGGGTTTCTGACGCTCGATATCGGTCTTGCCCATATAGACGATGCAGGGCAGGCCGAAGCGCGCCGCCACGGTGGCCGTCGCCACGCCGTGCTGACCCGCGCCGGTTTCCGCGATGATGCGTTTTTTGCCCATGCGCCGGGCCAGAAGCACCTGGCCGAGGCAATTATTGATCTTGTGCGCGCCGGTATGGTTCAGCTCGTCCCGCTTGAACCAGAGCTGCGCGCCGCCGAACTTTTCGGTCAGCCGCTCGGCAAAATAAAGCGGCGAGGGGCGGCCCACGAAGTCGCGCAGAAGCGCGTCAAATTCCTCGCGGAACGCGGGATCTTCCTTGGCGGCCTCATAGGCGCGCTCAAGCTCCAGCGTCAGCGGCATCAGCGTCTCGGCGACGAAACGGCCGCCATATTCGCCAAAGCGGCCGCGCGCGTCCGGCCATGCGGAATAGGTGTTGGGCGTGGTCATAATGAGGCTATCTAGCTTTCCTGCCGGGCCGCATCCACGAACCAGCGCATCAGATCGGCGTTTTTCACGCCCGGCGCGTCCTCAACCCCGCTGGAAACATCCACCGCCGGGGCGCCGGTGCGGGAAATCGCTTCGGCCACATTGTCGGGATTCAGTCCGCCCGCCAGAAACCACGGCTTGTCGACGCCGCTGGTGTCCAGCGCGTCCCAGTCAAAGGCGCGGCCATGTCCGCCGCGGCGCTCGCCCGGCTTCACCGGGGCGTCGAACAGGAAGCCGTCAACGCTGGCATAGGCTTCGGCCGCCGCGGAGCCGCCGGTTAGGACCTTGATCACGGCCGTTCCGGTCAGGCGGCCCGCCTGTAGCGCGCGGGAGGGCGGTTCATCGCCGTGCAGCTGGATGGCGTCGAAAGCGTCCGCTGCCGCGATGGCGGTCAGGGCGGCGTCGTTCGGATTGACCAGCACGGCGACGGTCTTCAACCCCTCGTCACGGGCCAGCCGGGCCAGTTCCGCGCCGCGCTCCAGGCTGACGCGCCGCGGGCTTTCCGCCAGAAGGAAGCCGCAGAATTCCGCGCCGGCGCGCGCCGCGCCGCGCACGTCTTCCTCTCGCGTCAAACCGCATATCTTCACCCGGGCCATGGGCGCTGACTTAAGGCCGCACGGCCCGGGTGGAAAGGGGCGGTATTAGCCGCGCGCCTTCAGGGCGTCGCGGATTTCCTCCAGAAGCTCCTCCTGGCGCGGCTTCGCGGGGGGCTCTTCCGGCACGGTGTCGTCCTTCTTGCGCTGCATGGAATTCATGCCCTTGATCAGGAAGAACAGGGCCAGCGCCAGAATGACGAACGCGATGACGTTATTGATAAACAGGCCGTAATTGATCGTCGCCGCGCCCGCTTCCTGCGCCGCCGCCAGGGATTCGTATTGGGCGCCGTCCAGCGGCACGAAGAGATTGGTGAAGTCCACGCCGCCCAGCAGCAGACCCAGCGGCGGCATGATGACATCGTTCACCAGCGATTTGACGATGGTCGAGAACGCGCCGCCAAGAATGAAGCCGACCGCCAGGTCGACCACATTGCCGCGCATCGCGAATTCCTTGAACTCATTGAACATCTGTGTCGGACCCTCCGTTTCTTGATTGCGGAAGATGAGTTTAGCCCCCGCCGGGCCGGGGGAAAGCAGAAATAGGGGAACCCGCCGCGCCGCCCTCCCATTCCTCACCGGATCACGCAGTCAGGACGGAGCCATCCAATGCCGATGAATCTTAAGGGCGGATGCCGGTGCGGGGCGGTGGAATTCCGCCTCGATAGCCATACGCCGCATCCCTATCAGCGCTGTTATTGCCGGATCTGCCGCAAGACGGCGGGCGGGGGCGGCTACGCCATCAATATCATGGGACTGGCCGGCACGCTGGAGACCACCGGCGAGGATGCGATCTCCATCTATCGCGCGGAGATCGAGCGGGACGGCGCGTGCAAGGCCAGTTCGGGCCGGCGGCATTTCTGTTCGAAATGCGCCAGCGCGCTATGGCTGAGCGATCCCAACTGGCCGGAGCTGGTTCACCCCTTCGCTTCCGCCATGGACACGGACCTGCCGGTTCCGCCGGAAAGCGTTCACTTGATGCTGAAATACAAGGCGAGCTGGGTGACGCCGCAGCTCGGCGACAACGATCAGTGTTTTGAAATTTACCCGGACGAATCCATCGAGGACTGGCACAGAAGTCGCGGCCTCTGGGTGGATTAGGGTTCGGACGCCGGGGAAAAGGCCGGACGGTCAGGCTTCGCGGGAGGCGTTGACGCGCTCGCGCAGTTCCTTGCCGGTCTTGAAGAACGGAACGTGTTTTTCCTTCACCGGCACGGATTCGCCGGTGCGGGGATTGCGGCCCACGCGGGCCGGGCGGTGACGCACGGAAAAGGCGCCGAAACCGCGAAGCTCAACCCGTCCGCCCTCTTCAAGGGCGCTGGCGATCGTATCCAGAATGACATTGGCCGCCCGCTCCACATCGCGTTGCGGCAGATGCGGATGTTTCTCGGCGAGTTGCTCGACAAGCTCGGATTTGATCATGCGGACCCAGCTCCGGGGTTGATCGAAAAAGCGGTAAAGCGCCCGGGAGCGCGCCCGCCGATGTCGTTCCTAACATCGATGTTTGCGCTCCCGAGTCAATTGCTTTGCGAAATCGGGCTTACTTG
>NZ_JACESD010000037.1:0-30586 GCF_013911995.1 Euryhalocaulis sp. | reverse complement strand
GCGCATAGGCACGGTTTCGCCCTCCGCGGTTTTGGCGCCGGCTTCGCCAACGGGGGTAAGCTTGATCTGTTGCGGCTGCACGCCGCGCGCGGTCAGCCCGTCCAGCACCGCCTGCGCGCGTTCGCCTGCGATCCGCTGATTCAGCGTCTCGTTCCCGACCGCATCCGTATAACCCACGACTTCCAGCGATCCGCCCGCGCAGCCGGAAAGGCGTTCCGCCGCCACGTCCAGAAGTTCCTGCGCCGGGGCGCTGAGCCCTTTCTCGTCACGGGCAAAATAGACCGGGAAGGTTTCCGCCAGACAGGCGCTGACCTCATCGCCGCTGTCAGGCGCGGTGGCGCAGGCGGACAGGATCAAGGCCGCGGCCGGAAAGAGAAAACGCTTCATAAATGCCCCCACATTCTTCGCCGTAAAATTAAGGCGGTTGACCCGAGCCTACTCCATTTCGGCCAGCGCGTCGTCCGCCGCCACGGTGTCGCCCGCTTTCACCGGTATTGACTTGATCACGCCATCGGCTTCAGCGCGAATAACATTTTCCATTTTCATCGCCTCGACGATGGCGATGGGCTCGCCCGCCTTAACTTCCTGGCCCTGCTCGACCTCCAGAGAGACCACCAGGCCCGGCATCGGGCAAAGGACAGTCTTGGCGAGGTCGCCGGCGTCGGGTTCTGGCAGGATGGCGTGCAGCTCGGCCATGCGCGGCGAACAGACCAGCGCGCGGCCTTTCACGCCGCCAAGGCGCAGGACATATCCTTCCGCGCGGTCGTGCATTTCCACGCTGAAGGCTTCGCCGTCCAGCTTGCCCTCGAACAGGACATGACCGGGGATCCAGCCGGTTTCCAGCGTGGCGGACCGGTCCTCGATCGTCAGATCGGCGCCGGTGTCCGTCAGGTCGATACGAACCGGAATCTGGTGCTCGCCGAACAGCACGACCCAGTCCTTGCGCTTCGCGACATGTTTGCCATTGATCCGGCCGGTGGCCTGCGCCGCGCGGCGGGTGAAGATGGCGTGAGCGTAGGCGGCGACGGCTGAAAGCAGGCGAACCTGACCGGGGTCGGGCGAGAGCCCCTGAAACCCGTCGGGAAATTCTTCCTCGATATATTTTGTGGTCAGGCGCCCCTCGCGGAAGCGGTCCTGAGACAGCACGGCGGCGACGAAGGGAATATTCGTCTGCACGCCTTCGATCAGGTAGCGGTCCAGCGCGGCGGCCAGCGTATCGATGGAGTCGATACGGGTCGGGCCATAGCCGATTAGCTTGGCGACCATCGGATCGTAGAACAGCGAAATCTCGTCGCCCTCGCGCACGCCGGTGTCCAGCCGCACGCCGTCGCCTTCTTCCGGCGGCTGGCAGCGCGCCAGACGGCCGATGCTGGGCAGGAAGCCGCGATAGGGATCCTCGGCATAGACGCGGGCTTCCATGGCCCAGCCGTCCAGCTTCAGCTCGTCCTGCTTGATGGGCAGCTCCTTGCCATCGGCCACGCGGATCATCTGCTCGACCAGATCCAGGCCGGTGATCAGCTCGGTCACCGGATGCTCCACCTGCAGACGGGTGTTCATTTCCAGGAAATAGAAGGATTTGTCCGGACCGGCGACGAACTCCACCGTGCCGGCGCTGTCATAGCCCACGGCCTCGGCGAGCGCGACGGCCTGCGCGCCCATTTTCGCGCGTGTTTCCTCGTCGATGAACGGGGAGGGGGCCTCCTCGATAACTTTCTGGTTGCGGCGCTGGATGGAACATTCGCGCTCGCCCAAATGGATTACATGGCCGTGCTTGTCGCCGAGAACCTGAATCTCGATATGGCGCGGCTGTTCGATGAATTTCTCGATCAGGATGCGGTCGTCGCCGAAGGAGGATTTCGCCTCGTTACGGGCGGACTTGAAGCTGTCGGCGAGGTCCTTGGGATCATGCACGATGCGCATGCCCTTGCCGCCGCCGCCGGCGGACGCCTTGACCATGACCGGGTAGCCGATCTTGTCAGCGGCGGTCTTCGCGTCTTCTGCGTTCTCGATCTCTCCGGGCGCGCCGGGGATCGTGCTGACGCCCGCTTCGCCGGCCAGCCGCTTGGATTCGATCTTGTCGCCCATGGCGCGAATGGCGTGTGCGTTCGGGCCGATCCAGATCAGGCCCTCCTTTTCCACGCGCTCCGCAAATCCGGCATTTTCCGACAGGAAGCCGAAGCCCGGATGGATGGCGTCCGCGCCGGTCTCTTTCGCGGCCGCGATGATCTTGTCGGCGTCCAGATAGGATTCGGCGGCGGGCGGCGGCCCGATGAATACGGCCTCGTCAGCCTGCTCAACGGCGAGGCTCGCCGCATCGGCTTCGGAGTAGACGACGACCGTTTTCACGCCAAGGCGCTTGCAGGTCTTGATAACGCGGCAGGCGATTTCGCCCCGGTTGGCAATAAGAATCTTCGAAATCATGGCATAGGTCTAGCATGTCAGGATGGCGTCGCGAGTCCGTCTTAATCACAAGCGCGGCGGCGGTGGAAGGGCAGGGAGGTCTCGCATGCGCTGGATGACTGGAATGGCGGCTCTTGCCGTGGCGGCCTGCGGCGCGGAATCCGCCCCGGATGTCAGCGAGGCGCCTGTCGCGCCCACCGCGTCCCGCGCGGAATTCCCGGTGCAGCGCTGCGTCAATCTGGCGAACGCCCTGAACGCGCCGGTGGAGGGCGACTGGGGCTATGCGATCACGCAGTCGGACCTGCAAACCATCGCCGATGGCGGGTTCGACACGGTGCGCGTTCTGATCGACTGGCACAGTCACGCGCTGGAGGACGCGCCGTACACGGTGGATCCGGAGCGGTTTGCGCGCATCGACGAGGTGATTGATCAGGCGTTCGAGGCCGATCTGAATGTCATCATCGACATGCATTCCTATACGGACCTGAAAGACCGTCCGGATTTTCATGCCCCGCGCGTCCTCGCCATCTGGCGGCAGATCGGCGAGCGTTATCAGGATTACCCGGACAGCCTGATCTTCGAGCCGGTGAACGAGCCGATCCGGAAACTGTCAGGCGAGAAGTGGTTCGCGTTGGCGGAGGAACTGGTCGACGCGATCCGCGAGACCAATCCAACCAGGGCAATCATTCTGGGCGGGGACGACTGGTCGAGCGTCGAGGGGCTGATGCGGCTGCGCCTGCCGGACGACCCGTACCTGGTCGCCACCTTCCACTATTACGAGCCGTTCGATTTTACCCACCAGGGGGCAAGCTGGTTCAAGAATGCGCCGCCTGAGGGGACGGGTTTTGGCGCCAGCCACGAAATCGAGGCGGTTCAACACGACATCGCCAAGGCGCAGGATTGGGCGGAGCGGAACCGGACGCCGGTTTTTCTGGGCGAATTCGGGCCGATCCGGCATGGCGAAACAGCGGACCGGGCGGTATGGACCAAAACCGTTCGCGAGGCGGCGGAGGCCGGCGGCATGGGCTGGTGCTATTTCGATTTCACCGCCGGGTTCGATATTTATGACAGTGACGCCGGAGACTGGATCGCGCCCGTTCACGCCGCGCTGATGGAAGACTAGCGGCTGGTCCGTTTAAGAAGCCAGACGCGCACGGCGCTGGCGAGGCCCTGTTCGGGATCGCGGCCTTCGTCGATTTCGGTGATCAGGCCCGCCATGGAGCGGCCGTCCGCAGCTGCGGCGTCATCCAGCGCCGCCCAGAATTCCGGCTCCAGCGCAATGGAGGTGCGGTGACCGGCGATGGAGAGGGAGCGCTTCTCCACCGTGGTCAGCGCCGAAGAAGAGCGAACGCGAAATCGCTCCGGTCGCCATAGATCGTGGAAATCTCGATCCAGTGCCAGGCAAGGCGCTCTGTTGTGCGGGCGGCGGCCAGCGGGCCGGCGTCATACGGATCGAATCCAATGTCTCGGGCCAGCTTGAAAACGGTCTCCTTGGCCGCCTGATCGCCGCCGGCGACGGCCAGCGCGGCGCGCTGATCGCCATAGACCGGATTGGCCATGGTCTCGACGCCCACCGTGTTGAACGCCTTGATGACCTGCGCCTTGGGGATCAGTTCGGCGATAGTCTCGCCGCCCGAATGCTGGCTGGCATGATCGACGTCCAGAAAATCCTCGCCGATAGGGTTGGTTGCGTCGATGATCAGACGCCCGGGCAGTCCGCCCAGCTTGCCGACAACGTCCGCTGCGACAGCCCAGGGCACGGCGAGCAGGACGATTTCAACCTCCTCGACCGCTTCTTCGGCCGAATAGACGGCGCAACCGAGATCGCGAAGCGCGTCGTATTTTTCCTGCTCCGGCCGCGGCGCGCCGAACGTTACCTCGTGCCCGGCCTCCACAAAGCGCCGTCCCAGCGTCGCCCCGACTTTTCCCGGCCCGATGACGGCGATTTTCATAAGCCTTTACTCAGCGTGTCTTTTGTCGAGCCTAGAATTGCCCGATCGCCCATTCCAACCCTTCAGGCAAATCGCGGGCCGAAAAATCGACGTGCAGAACGCGACGTCTGGCCGGGTTGGCTGCTCGATCCGAGGCATGAATGATGCTGGTGTGCAAAACTAGTACATCTCCCCGCGCCGCCCGGAAAGTCCGAGACTGTTGGCGCGCGCTGAGTTCCCGAATGTCGGAATCGGTCAGCTTCCCAAGCCGGTGGGAGCCTGGGATGATTTTCAGCGGACCATTGTCGCCGCCACAATCATCGAGGTGCAGCCGTAGGCTGATCATCGACTCGATATAATCGAATGGCGGTTCCACATGCGGCACGCCGGATTTGGTCGTCCATGTCTCAAACCCGGGCCGCGGACTGCGTTCTTGAACCGCAATCGTTCGGTCCTGATGCCAGGGTACGGCCCAGTTTGCCGTTGGCGTCTTATCGAACAGCAGAATGCGAACCGGTCGCGCCGTCTCGCCCAGAATTTCGGAACCTATCCTGCCGAGAAATCCAGTGCTCAGCAGTGTCTTCAGATGAGCGGGCGGGTCGAATATGCGTCCGCCAGGACCTGACGCATGACGATCCGCGAGATGGGTGAGCTTATCCATCTCGCGACCGTTCAATTTCGAGGCAAGCAGAATTCCGCCATCGCGGTCCAGATCCTGTCTGCCCGATGATCCGATCAAAGCGTCAGCCCGGTTTCACCATCTTGGCCGGGTCGACGATCTCGTCGAACTCGGCCTCTGTGACATAGCCGAGGGCGAGGGCGGATTCCTTGAGGGTCGTGCCTTCCTTGTGCGCTTTCTTGGCGACCTCGGTGGCCTTGTCGTAGCCGATCTTGGGGTTCAGGGCCGTGACCAGCATGAGAGAGCGGTTCACCAGTTCCTCGATCCGCTCCTCGTTGGCCGTGATGCCCTCGACGCAGCGCTCGGCGAAGCTGTCTGCGGCGTCGGCCAGCAGGCGGATGGACTGCATCATGTTGTAGGCCATGACCGGCTTGAAGACGTTCAGCTCGAAATGGCCCTGGCTGCCGGCCATGCCCATGGCGGCGTTATTGCCCATGACCTGGGTGCAAACCATGGTCATCGCCTCGCATTGGGTCGGGTTCACCTTGCCGGGCATGATCGATGAGCCGGGCTCGTTTTCCGGCAGGCTGATCTCGGAGATGCCGGAGCGCGGGCCGGAGCCAAGCAGGCGGATATCGTTGGCGATCTTGAACAGGGACGCGGCGACCGTGTTCAGCGCGCCGTGAGCAAAGACATAGGCGTCGTGCGCGGCCAGCGCCTCGAACTTGTTTTCGGCGGTGACGAAGGGAAGCCCGGTCATATCGGCGACTTCCTGCGCGAAAGCTTCGGCGAAGCCTTCTTTCGTATTGATGCCGGTGCCCACGGCCGTGCCGCCCTGCGCCAGCGGATAGAGATTTTCCAGTCCGTCCTGGAGGCGGGCGATGCCCAGCTCGATCTGGCGCACATAGCCGGAAAATTCCTGGCCCAGCGTCAGAGGCGTGGCGTCCTGAAGATGGGTGCGGCCGATCTTCACGATGTCCTTGAACTGTTTGGCCTTCACGTCGATGGAGCCGTGCAGGCGCTCCAGCGCCGGGATCAGGCGGCCGGCGATTTCCTGCGCCGCGGCGATGTGCATGGCGGTCGGGAAGGTGTCGTTGGAGGACTGGCCGCGATTGACGTGATCGTTCGGGTGGACGGGGTTCTTCGTGCCGATCTTGCCGCCCATGATCTCGATCGCGCGGTTCGAGATAACTTCGTTCGCATTCATGTTGGACTGCGTGCCGGAGCCGGTCTGCCAGACCGATAGCGGGAAGTGGTCGTCCCAACGGCCTTCGGCGACTTCGCCGGCGGCCTTGGCTATGGCGTCGGCGATTTCCGGCTCCAGCGCGCCCAGCTGCTTGTTGGCCAGCGCTGCGCAGCGCTTGATGACGCCCAGCGCATGAACAACCGGGACCGGCATGGTCTCATCGCCAATCGGGAAATTGATCAGCGAACGCGCAGATTGCGCGCCCCAGTATTTGTCGGCCGGAATTTCCAGCTCGCCGAAGGAATCGGATTCTTTGCGCGTGTCGGTCATGCTGTCCCTTTTAATCTGGGCGTGTCGGTTCGTTGCCGTTCTCATGCCCCGAGGGCGTGGGGTGATCAATCCCCGGCGCTGGAACTGCGTGGTTTCTCCAACGACATAAGGACGCGGCTTGGGATCGCCAGCCTTTGCGCTATCGTTTCTCGCCAGACAGCCGCGCGGATGGGCGGCCAGCAGGGATGGCGGGCATGGAGCCGGACGAACTGGAAGAAACGGAACTAAAGGGGCGCGGCAAGGTGCGGGCTGGCTATGCGGGGGATTCCCTAGTCCTGCGCATTGACGCCCTGACCACCCAGACGCGGCGCTTCAAGCCGCTGGTCCGCGAATTTTTCCGGAAAGAGTTTCGCGCCGCCCGGCCTGTCTTCGGCGACTATCAGGTGGAAATCCTGATTATCCAGCCGGACGAAACGCGCGGCAAACATGACGTGGACAATGTCGCAAAGGCAATCCTGGACGCGCTGACAGGCGCGGCGTTCCGCGACGATGTGCAGGTGACGAAACTGACAGTCGAGAAAATCAGCGGCGACCGGCCGCGCCTGTGGGTGCGGGCCAGCCCGCGAGCCTAGCCTATTTGCGGCGGAAGGCGTCCAACGACACGACATCGCCGCCGTTGTCGCCGCCGGTATGTTCGGCGGTTTCCGCCTTGTCTTCGGCGGCTTTCTTCCTGTCGGATTTCGGCCCGGGACCGCGCTTGATCGCGCCGGATTTCTTGGCGGCGTCGGCGGCGGGCGTATCCGCGTCGAATTGCAGCGCAAAGCGGACGCTGGGATCGTAGAACTTGGTGATGGCCGCATAGGGGACGCAGAGATATTTCGGCACGCCGCCGAATTTCAGCGTCACCTCGAAGGAATCCTCATTGGCTGACAGTTCCCAATACTGGTGCTCCAGCACGATGGTGATTTCTTCGGGGTAGGAGGCGACAAGCTCCGGATCGATATCGACGCCGGGCGCTTGGGTCTGGAAAGTGACATAGAAGTGGTGCTCGCCCGGAAGGCCGCCCTCGCGGGCGATCCGCTTCAAGGCTTTCTTCACAACGCCGCGGAGCGCCTCGCGCGCCATGACGTCATACCGCATGTGGTCCGTAGACAACCCGTCGATCCCCCCTGATCCAGACAGGTAGAAAACCTAACCGTGAGCGGGGCGCAGTCAATACGGATGCGCGGTGATTGGCTGATATCGTTAAGGGAGAAATGGGGGCTTCTGTTGCCAGGCGCCCCCGGGCCCCGCCTGATCCAGCTAACAGATCAGGGCTTAGATGCGAGATACTCGCGCCGCATTACGCAGCGAGAGCAACCTCTTCAGCATAGTTGTCATTCGCAACTATCAAAAACGGGCTTTTAACGGAGCACCGTCCGGGCAAAAGCAACACCTTTACACGTCTGTCGATCCTAATTCGGCCCCGTCAAAGGCCCTCCGGCAAAGGGTTCTTCACTCCGAAGGGTCTTTGGTGGAGCCGCCGGGAATCGCACCCGGGTCCAGACCGCTTATTGCGTGCGCGTTTATCGCCATAGTCCGCCGAAGCGAACAGCATGAATATAGGGGCGATAGAGGTTAATTTGAAGTGGGTGAAGCGTCTGGCGGGCTGCAACCAGCGTTCAGCGCATCCGATACCGGGGCTCTTGCTGCGTTCAGGGGGCGAGAATAGTCGTACAGTTTGGATTTGCGCTCCTGAATGAGCTCTAAAATCTGCGTTCTGAGCGGATTGTAAACGTCCATCCCTTCGATTTCGCATTCAAATGAGCGCAACCGACCGGCCGTGGTTTCCAGCTCCATGGCATAGCGCTTCACATTATCGCGAATTTCCCGGTCAAAGCCTTTGAGTTTTTCCTCAATGTCATCAGGAATTGTAATTTTTTCAATGCGCTCGAGGTTTTCAGGGGTGGGCTCGGACCAGTAGTTGTCCTTACTGCGGACCTCTCTCACCTTTGCCCTTATGCGTTGCGATTTTGGGTGCTCCGTCCAGGTTTCCATATTCGCCAAAGCGCGCTTTCCGGGTTTGCCAAGCCGAAATTGCATATAGGCGAAATCAAAATCTTCGACCTTAACGGTTTCATTCTTCAGCCGGGCGCTTTGACTTCGGGCGCTCCATTCCAGCGGATCAAGGATCGGGGTTTGCATCATGACCAGCAACACGACCAGGATTACAGCGAAGGCCGAGTTCAAACGCGCGACCGGCGGCATCCATTTCTCTGATTTTGTAAATTCGCTCAGAAGGCCGCCGAGAAGCAGGACCGTGTAGCCGGCAACGAGCGCGGCAGCGACAAGAACGACGAAGCGCTCGGGCGTAAGACCATGCTCAGCAACCCGGATCCCAATGCCATAAAGCGCCATGACCGCGTACACGGGTAAAACGGCAAGGCTGAGCCATACAGCCCAGCGAAGAGGGCGAACCGGTGGTCGCAACCCATCCTGATAAACGCCGTTAAAAACCAGTTTTGCAGTAATCGCCAGTGCTAACAGAAAAGCGGTTGGACTTAAGGTTTCGCCAAGTGGCTCCAGCCCTGTGAAAGGCAGAGCCACAGCGAAGATGGCGGAAAATACCGCCAGAAGGGGCAACAGGATACGCGCGCCGATAACCAGCGCCGTTTCACCAGTTCCCAGCAGGCGATTGTTATGTAGAGTGAAAGTGGTGCCAATTCCGGCCGCAGCGGCTGTCGCAATCAATATTGTCCAGCGACTGGTCAAGATTGCGCTAATCCACCCAGCTCCAAGCGCTGAGAAGGCTGCTGACCAGAGCGAAATAAACAGAGCGACCGCAACGCCTACTGCTACGCCGCCCGCCGCCGCCACAGGTAACCGGACGGCATGTTTGAACATTATGTTGTGCGGAAAGTGAAAACCGCCGGTTTCGCGCGCAGTCGCCACCAAGGTCAGAACCAGAAAAACAAGCAGCGGTGCGCCCAGTCCAATCCAGAAGACCATCATGAAGCCGCTTTCAGAAAGCGGCTCAGCCGATTGCAAAGTGCGCCAAAGCGTCAGAATTCCGATCAGCGCGCCAAGTGCGGCAGGCGTAACAAGCTTACGCCATGCCGGTCGGTATTCATTCAGCAGAATAGAAGTCCCGGAAAAAGTGATCGCCAGTCCTGCGCCGGCAAGCCCCCACACGGACCTGATTGTTTCTGGGAGACTGAATAAGGCATTGAGAGCCACCGCAGTTGCCGCGCCAAGAAGGGCCGCCGTCAGAAATTTAGCGATATCACCCTGCGTGTAGGACAGCTCTGAAGTTGGATCGTTCATTCCGGCAAATTCTCGCGCATGAAGCGGATCACGTTTTCGCCGGCGATCAGGCGAATTTCGCGGGGGGTGAAGCCCTGGGCGAGGAGGGCGTCGGTGAGGGCGGCGCGTTCGCCGGAGTCCATGATCACGGTAACCGCGCCGTCATAGTCAGAACCATAAGCGACATGCTCCACGCCCAGCAGGTCGGCGGCGTAGCGGATGGATTGCGCGATTCCGTCCGGCGAGACATCGCAGACCGCCGCGTCCCAGTAGCCAATTCCGATCAACCCGCCGCGGCGGGCAATCTCGACCATCAGTTCGTCCCGGATGTTGCGGGGCGTGTCGCAGGCGCCTTTCAGACCGGTGTGGGAAACGATCAATGGCGCGTTGCTGATGGCCAGCACGTCCTCGACCACCGCTTCGGAGGAGTGGGCGAGGTCGATGATCAGGCCTTTTTCCTCGATGGCGCGGACGGCTTCCTGTCCGAAATCGGTCAGCCCGGCATTGGTGACGCCGTGAAGCGAGCCGCCCAGCGCGTTATCGAAGAAATGCTGGAGGCCGATGATGCGGTATCCGGCGGTCCACAGCCGGTCCAGATTGGCGATGTCGCCTTCCAGCGGATGCGCGCCCTCGGTGGCGAGGATGCCAGCCAGCGCGCCGGCGGAAAGAGCGGCATCGAACTCGGCGGCGGTGCGGACCACGCGAAGCGCGCCATCAGAGTCTTCGGCGAAATGATGAAGCTTCTCGGATTGATAGACCGCGCGCTCCAGCAGGCTGTTCCAGGTGCGCGGCGCCCAGAGCTGAACCTTCACCAGAAGGTCGAGGTCGTCGCTCTCCGCGGTGTTCTCTTCATAGTTCAGGCCGGAGGGGCTCTTGGTCACCGCGGCGAAAACCTGCACGGCCGAATTGGAGTCCTGCAGCCGGGGCAGGTCCACATGACCGCGCTCGCCGCGCTTCAGAAAATCGCGCTTCCACAACATCGTATCGGTGTGCAGATCCGCCAGACGCAGCGAATCCTGGATCGCAGCCGCCTCGTCCGAGATGACATAAGTTTCATGGTCTAACGTCTTGTTCTGACTGCGTTCGACCGCGGCGGGCAATACCGCGAAAGCGATGATGGCGGCGATTGCCAGCAGCACCAGAATGCCGATCAGGATTTTCAGAAGACGTGACATATGCTCCCCCCAAGCCCTTACTTATTCGGTAGGCTAGGCCGACTCGGCCATCATGCGACGAGGAAGGACAAGAGGCGAGAGGCCATGCGTCAGTATCTGGATCTGCTTGAGGACGTTCTGGAAAACGGCGTCGAGCGCGGCGACCGCACCGGCGTTGGCACGCGGGGAGTCTTCGGCCGTCAGATGCGGTTCGATTTGTCGGACGGCTTCCCGATGCTCACCACCAAAAAGCTTCACCTCAAATCGATCATTTATGAGCTGCTGTGGTTCCTGGGCGGCGACACCAATGTGCGCTGGCTGCAGGAGCGCGGCGTGAAGATCTGGGACGAGTGGGCCGCAGAGGACGGCGAGCTGGGTCCGGTCTATGGCAAGCAGTGGCGCAGCTGGGCCGCCCCGGATGGCGGCGTGATTGACCAGATTGCCAATGTAACCAGACAGATACGGGAAAATCCTAATTCACGGCGCCTGATCGTTTCGGCCTGGAACCCGGCGGACGTGGATGAGATGGCGTTGCCGCCCTGTCATTGCCTGTTCCAGTTTCATGTCGCGGACGGGCGGCTGTCCTGCCAGCTTTATCAGCGCAGCGCGGACATCTTTCTGGGCGTGCCGTTCAATATCGCCTCCTACGCGCTGCTCACGATGATGATGGCGCAGGCGACCGGCAACCGGCCGGGCGATTTCGTGCACACATTCGGAGACGCCCACCTCTACCTGAACCATATCGAGCAGGCGGAGCTGCAGCTGACGCGCGCGCCGCGTCCCTTGCCGCGCATGGAGATAAATCCGGACAAGCGCGACATCTTCGATTTCGAATATGAGGATTTCACGCTGAAGGATTACGACCCCCATCCGCACATCAAGGCGCAGGTGGCGGTATGAGCGTTCGGCTCGCCCTGATCGCCGCCCGCGCTTCAAACGGCGTGATAGGCCGGGACGGGGAGTTGCCGTGGCGGCTGGCCTCGGACATGGCCTATTTCAAGCAAACCACGATGGGAAAGCCCTGTCTGATGGGCCGCAAGACGTGGGACTCGCTGCCGCCGAAATTCCGGCCTTTGCCGGGCCGTCCCTGCCTCGTGCTGACCCGTGATGAGGGATATGAGGCGGAAGGCGCTGAAACATTTCATGATTTCGACGCCATGGCCTCGCGCGGCCGGATGCTGGCGGAAGAGACCGGCGCCGGAGAAGCAATGGTGATTGGCGGCGAGGCGCTTTACCGCCTCGCCCTGCCGCAAGCGGACCGGATCTATCTGACCGAGGTCGCCGCCGAGATAGAGGGAGATGCGGTATTCCCTGAACTCGGCGAGGACTGGGTCGAGGTGGCGCGCGAACGCAGCGCGGCGGGGCCGCGCGACGATTACGCCTTCATCCTGCGGACGCTGGACCGCACGCGCTAGATTTTCTTGCGCAGCGACTTTGCGGTGTCGTTCAGCGAATCAAGCGTATCGGAAAGGCTGTCCTCCAGCGCATGGAACGCGCCGCCCCAACTTTTTTCACCGATGGCTTTGGGGCCGAACAGCGCAATCGCCAGCCCGGCGCCGAACGCCCCGGCAAGGCCGAACGCGATGGCTGTGGTCTTGCCCGCGCGTTTGCGGTAGGCGCGCTTGGTCTCGTCCGGCTTTGTCCGCACCCACGCGTAATCGGCGGTGAGGGCGGCCAGGACGAGCGCTCCGGCGGCGCCGGCCGCGAAAAGGGTGGTGTCGTCATATTCACGGAGCGGGTTTTTCATGAAATCATCCTGATCGGGTTTGAACAAAACAGTATCTGACCCCAACAACGCACAGGCCGCCCGCTTGATCCAAAGCGCTCAACCGGCCACATACCTTAATTGAAGAAACTATGCCGGAAGGCGGAGGGAAGGTTCGCGCATGCCTTGGAATGACAACGCGAATAACGGGGGCGGCCCCTGGGGATCGAGCGGCGGCGGCAGCGGCGGCAAGAATCCGTGGGGGCAAGGCCCGCGCGGCGGCGGCTCCGGCGGCGGAGGCGGCGGTCAACGCCCGCCAGATTTTGACCAGGCGTTCCGCGATGCGCGCGAACGCTTCAAGGGCTTTGGCGGCGGCAAGGGCGGCGGCATGGCCGTGGTTGTCTTCATTGTCGTGGCGCTGGTCGCCTGGGGCCTGACGGGCGTTTATTTCGTCCAGCCGCAGGAAGAGGGCGTGGTGCTGCGCTTTGGCGAGTATACGCGCACGACGCAGCCGGGCATCCAGTATCATATGCCGTGGCCGGTCGAGCGCGCTTTCACGCCGGAGGTCACGCGCGTGCAGCGTGTGAATATTGGCTATGAAGATACGCGTGGCGAACCGCGCGACATCTCCGCCGAAAGCCTGATGCTAACGCAGGACGAGAATATCGTGGATATCGATTTCTCGGTTTTCTGGGTGATCAATGACGCGAGGGATTTCCTGTTCAATGTCGAGGACCCGGAAGGCACGGTGAAAGCTGTGGCCGAAAGCGCCATGCGCGAAGTCGTGGGCAACAACCAGCTTGAGCCGATCATCACGCGCGGCCGCCAAGTGGTGGAACAGGACGCCCGACAGCTTATGCAGGCGACGCTGGATGAATATGGCGCGGGCATTCAGATCCGGCAGGTGCAGCTACAAAAGGCTGACCCACCAGAGCGGGTGATCGAATCCTTCCGCGACGTCGTGAATGCGGCGCAGGACGCGGAGACGATCATCAACCGCGCCACGGCCTACCGGAACCAGATCGTTCCGGAAGCGCGGGGTACGGCGTCCCAGATCGTTCAGGAGGCCGAAGCTTATCGCGAGCAGGTGGTCGCCGACTCGAGCGGTCAGGCGCAGCGCTTCACCGCCGTCCTGTCCGAGTATCAGCAGGCTCCGGAAGTGACGCGTCAGCGCATGTATCTGGAGACGCTGGAACGCGTCATGCAGAAAGCCGACAAGATCGTGATCGACGGCGAAACGGCGGAGGGTGTCGTGCCTTACCTGCCGCTGAACGAACTCAACCGTAACCGCGCCGATCAGGGAGGCCAGCAATGAGCCGATTTATTTCCATAGCTCTGGTCGTAGCCGTCATCGGCGGCCTTCTGTTGGTCGCTTCTTCAATGTTCGTGGTGAACCAGTACAGCCAGGCGCTGGTGCTTCGCTTCGGTGAAACCGTTGGCGTTAAAAACCCCTGGATGGCCGAGGAGGAAAATCCGGGCCTGAAGTTCAAGGCGCCGTTCATCGACCGCGCGGTTATTTTTTCTCGCAAGCTGCTTGAACTGGACATGCCCGAGCTGGAAGTCATCGCGAACGACCAGGAGCGGCTGGTGGTGGACGCCTTCGCGCGCTACCGCATCACCGATCCGCTTCTGTTCTTCCAGGCGGTTCAGAACGTGGATCGCGCGGAGCTGCAACTTCAGGAATATATGGAGGCCAGCTTGCGCCGCAATCTGGGTTCGGTTGAGTCGGGCGCGATCATTTCCGGCCAGCGGGCGGACCTGATGGAGCAAATCCGGGGCGACATGAACAGTGCGGCCACGGAGGATTCGCTGGGCGTTGCGATCACTGACGTGAAGATCCGCCAGGCGGACCTGCCGCAGCAGAACGCCGAGCGGGTCTATACACGGATGCAAACCGAACGCGAACAGCGGGCCGCGGAAATTCGCGCGGAAGGCGAGCAACGTTCACGCGAGATTCGCGCCGAGGCGGACAAGACCCGTACGATTATCCTTGCCGAGGCGCGGGAACAGGCTGAGGTCATTAAGGGTGAGGGCGACGCCCAGAGGAACGCGATCTATGCCGACGCGTATAATCGCGACCCGGAGTTCTTCGCCTTCTACCGGTCTCTCCAGGCGTACGAGAAGTCGATCGAGGAGGGCACGCAACTTGTCCTGTCGCCTCAATCTGACTTCTTCCGCTACTTCGGCGACCAGGGAGGCCGGCAATAGGCTGGACGGACATCGTCTTCGGGCTGGGTTTCGCGCTGGCGCTTGAGGGCGCCGCCTATGCGCTGTTTCCCGGCCCGATGACGCGCATGATCCGCGATATCGCGGAAAGTCCGGCGGAACGGTTGCGTATCGCCGGAATCGTCGCGCTGGCGGCGGGAATCGGTATTATCTGGCTGGCGCGGCACGAAATGGTTCTTGAGGTTTTCAGGTGATGAAACGCATTGCAGCAGCGGCGGCCCTTGCGATTGCGGCCCTGGTTCCAGCCTTCGCCGGCGCACACCCGGCGCCGGACGGCTTCGCGGAGCTGTCACGCGAACTGTCGCCGGCCGTGGTCAATATTTCCACCGCCCAGACCGTGCAGTTCGAAGGCGGCCTGCCGGAATTTCCTCCGGGGTCTCCGCTTGAGCGGTTCAACGAATTCTTTGGCGGTCCGGGCGGCGACCGGATTTCCAATTCTCTTGGCTCCGGTTTCGTCATCGACGCGGACGGCGTGATCGTCACGAACAATCACGTGATCGAGGGCGCGGACGATGTCACCGTCAATTTCATCGACGGCAGCAGCCTGCACGCCGAGGTGATCGGCCGCGATCCGGCGACCGATCTGGCCGTGCTCCGCGTTGACCCGCCGTCGCCCCTGCCAACGGTCAAATGGGGCGACTCCAGCGATGCCGAAGTGGGCGACTGGGTGGTGGCGATCGGCAATCCGTTCGGTCTTGGCGGAACGGTGACGGCCGGGATCATTTCCGCGCGCAATCGCAACATCAATGCGGGCGCCTATGACGACTTCATCCAGACGGATGCGGCGATCAACCGGGGCAATTCCGGCGGTCCGCTGTTCGACATGAATGGCGATGTCATTGGCGTGAATACGGCGATCCTGTCGCCGACCGGCGCCAATGTCGGCATCAGTTTCTCCATCCCGGCGGCGCTGGCCGAGCCGGTGGTGGCGCAACTTCTGGAATTTGGCGAAACCCGGCGCGGCTGGCTGGGCGTGCGCGTGCAGGCGGTGAATGAGGACGTGGCTGAGGCCTATGGTCTCGATACGCCGCGCGGCGCGCTGATCACCAGCATCACCGAAGACAGTCCGGCGGAGAAGGCGGGGCTGGAGCGCGGCGATCTGGTGCTGTCCTTTGACGGCCGCGCGGTTCGGGAATCGCGCCTGCTGTCGCGCATCGTCGCGGAAACCAAAATCGGCAAGAGCGCGCGCGTTGATTATATCCGCGAAGGCGAACGCCGTACCGCGCAGGTGAAGGTGGAGCGTCTGGAATCAGAAGTCGCCACAGCGGGCGGCTCCAGCCGTCCCGCGGCGAGCGGTGAAAAGGTTCTGGGTCTGACGCTGGCGCCGCTGACCACGGCGGACCGCCGCAAATACAATATCGCCAATGACGTGAAGGGCGTGCTGATCGTTGACGTCGACAGCGATAGCGACGCCGCCGGCAAGATGCGCGCGGGCGACGTGATCGAGGAGGTCGCGTGGGAGCCGGTCGATACGATCAGCCAGGTGAAAGCCCGCGTTTCCGCCGCTGATGACGGGTCCGGGCGGCCCATCCCCATCCTGGTGAACCGCCGGGGCGATTTGTCCCTGAAAACGGTCAAGCCGCCGCAGAATAACGGCTAGTCATGGCCGCGCCGCGCGCGCTCCTGATCGCCGGCCCCACCGCCAGCGGCAAGACGCGTCTGGCGGTGTCTGTGGCCCGCCGCATCGGCGGAGAGATCGTCAACGCCGATTCAATGCAGGTCTATGCCGATCTGGCGGTTCTCAGCGCCCGCCCGCCGCCCGATGAACAAGAGGGCGTTCCCCATCACCTGTTTGGCCATGTGGACGGGCCGGAAGCCTATTCGGCGGGCCGCTGGCTGGATGAGGCAATGCTGGTCATTCGCGACATTCAGGGCCGGGGACGCGTCCCGCTGGTGGTCGGCGGCACCGGGCTTTATTTCAAGGCCCTGACGGATGGCCTGGCGGAAACCCCCGATCCGGGCGACGCGGCGCGAAGCGAGGCGCGGCAATATCTGGAAGATCATGGCGTCGAGGCGCTGGCCCGGCGGGCGCATGAACTGGACCCGTACGCGGCGGCAAAGGTCGAAGCAGCCGATGCGCAACGGCTTCTGCGCATTGTCGAGGTGGCGGCCGGAACCGGCATGCCGCTCTCCCGGCTTCAGGCGGATACGACGCCGGCGCTGGCTCCTGATGGCTGGCGGGGCGCGGTGCTGATGCCTGACCGCGACGCGCTGAACGCGCGCATCGCCGCACGGTCGGAGGCGATGTTGCAATCGGGCGCGGTTGAGGAAGTTCGCGCATTGCGGACGCGCGGTCTCGCCGATGACAGGCCGGTGATGAAGGCGCTGGGCGTGCGAACGATTTCAAGGCTGATTGACGCGGAAATCGATCGCGATCAGACGGCGGAGAGACTGACCATCGAGACGCGCCAATACGCCAAACGCCAGCGCACATGGTTCCGCAATCAGACCGGCGACTGGCCGCGGATTGACCCGCTGGCCAGCAACGCCGAGGAGTCTCTGATCCGGGCGCTTGGGCAAGGAGAAGCCGAATGACAGGCCATGCGATGGCGGCCCTGCGGGAGAGGCGAATAACCCTGATTGGACTGGGAAATCAGGGGCGCGGGCAGGCGATGAACCTCAAGGCGACCGGGCTGCAGGTGGATGTCGCGCTGCGGGAAAATTCACCCAACCGCGCGGACGCCGCCCGGATCGGCGCGCCGGTCGTGCCGCTGGAGGCTGCTGCGCAGAACGCCGATTTGCTGGTTTTTCTTATCCCCGATGAGGTGCAGGGCGCGCTGTGGCGCGAGGTGATTGCGCCGCGTCTCAAACCCGGGGCCGGTCTGATTTTCGCGCACGGATTTTCCGTGCATTTCGGGCACGTGACGCCGCCCGCAGACAGCGACGTCATGCTGGTCTCGCCCAAAGGAGCGGGCGCGAACATGCGCTATCGCGAAGCCTGTAGCTGGGGCGTGCATCAGGATGCCTCTGGCCGCGCAACGGAAACCGCGCAAGCCTATGCGCGCGCCATTGTCGGCCCCGATGCGCGGCTGATCGGGACAAGCTTCGAGGAGGAAGCGGTCAGCGATCTGTTCGGCGAGCAGGTCTCGCTTTGCGGCGGCGTGCCCGCAATGATGCGCATGGCTTTCGAAACCCTGGTCGAAGGCGGCGTGTCGCCGGAAATGGCCTATTTTGACGTGGTTCAGGAGATCAAGCTGATCAGCGACCTGATTGCCGCAAAAGGGCTGGCGGGCATGTATGAGGCCGTATCGGACACCGCTGAATTTGGCGCCTACCGTACGGGCCCGCGCCTGGCGAATGAGGCCATGCGCGCCGAGATGCAGGCGATTCTGAAAGACATAAAATCGGGCCGCTTTGCCGCTGACTGGGTGGAGGAGGCGGAATCCGGACGTCCTGCGGTGATGGAGCGCCGCGCCGCCAATCAGGCGCATCCGATAGAGGCGGCGGGCCGCGCGGCGCGCAAAGAAGAGGCCCGGGAGACTTGATTTTGCCGCCCGCCCGCGCTTTCGGTGAATATGGCCGCGCGATATTGCGGCGGGAGAAAGAATTTGCGGCGCAAGCCGTCTGACCGGGGAAGCGCCAACCATCTATGTCCTATCGTCCATTCAAGCCGCGCGACTATGAAAACGTGAAAGCCGTCGTTTCGCGGCTGTTCGAACAGTCCGGCGGAGCCAAGTCCGTCATGGAGATGCTCGATCTGTCCAGCACGCGCGTCTACGCCTTCACGGACCCGGATTCGAAAAACGATCTGTCCTATGCCCGCGTCGCCAAGCTGACGCAGGAAACGGGCGCCCGCGCGGCGGCTGAACATCTGGCGGGGCTCGCCAGCGGGGCTTTCCTGCCTATCGAGATCGACAGCGATCACGACTGGTACGCAATCGCGGGCGAGGCCAGTCGGTCGAACGCGCAAACTCTATCCGCACTGATCGAATCACTGAGCGAGTTGAGCGAAACCCCCGGCGAAGTCTCCGCGGCTGAAGCCCGGGTCTTGCTGGAACTGGTGGACCGGCAGATGGCTTTGCTGGCCCTGACGCGGACGCGGCTGATGAAGATCGCCGCCGAAGACGCCTGATCACCGGTGCAAAAGCTGCTCGCCTATATCAACAACATGGACGTGCGCGCCCAGCGCGCCGTCCTTGTTTCTCTGGGCCTGTTCGCGGCGGTGGCGGCGATTTTTGTCGCCGGCCGTTATGGGCTGAGCCTGGATAGCGAGCGGGCGCTGCAAGACTGGTTCGACGGCGTCGCACAAAGCCGCTGGGGCCTGCTCTGGACGATTCTGGCCTTTACCGGGCTCGCCTTTGCGGGCGTGCCCCAGTTTGTCCTGATCGCAGTAACCGTTGTGGCGTTCGGCCCGTTGACCGGGTTCTTCTACGCATGGATCGCAACGATGGTGTCGGCCAGCGTCGATTTCTGGCTGGGCAAACTGGTCGGCGGGCGGGTCGTGCGGCGCTATGCCGGATCGGCGGTGAACCGCATATCGCGCTTTGTCGGCCGCAACGGCTTCTGGACCGCGCTGACCGTGCGGGTGGTGCCGTCCGCGCCGTTCATCGTGGTAAACATGGCGCTGGGCGTGACCCATTCGCATTACTGGCGGTTCGCAGCGGGCACGGGAATCGGCATTATTCCGAAGACGGCGCTGGTCGCCTTCGCCGGGCGGGGGCTGATGGAATTGCTGTCTCAGGCGGACTGGCGGGCCGGCCTGATGGTGGTTCTGGCCGCGGCGTTGTGGATCGCGTTGATGCTCTGGGGGCGAAATTTTCTCAAGCGTCGGGAGGCCCGGCATGCGAAAACCCATGACCCCAGCGCTTGAAATCCGCAGCTTGCCCGCGCAATAACGCTCAATTCCTCCTCACACGGACGATTCCATGTTTTCCAATCTTTTCGGTTTCATGTCGGCTGACATTGCGATCGACCTCGGCACGGCGAACACGCTGGTCTATGCCAAGGGACGGTCCATCGTGCTCAACGAGCCCTCGGTTGTAGCGTTTCAAACTGAGAATGGCCGCAAGCGCGTTCTCGCCGTGGGACAGGACGCCAAGATGATGCTGGGCCGCACGCCCGGCAATATTCAGGCGATCCGGCCGATGCGCGATGGCGTCATCGCCGACTTCGAAGTCGCCGAGGAAATGATCAAGCACTTCATCCAGAAAGTGCATAACCGGCGGACATTCGTCTCGCCGCAGATCGTGATCTGCGTGCCCTCCGGCGCCACCGCCGTCGAGCGCCGCGCGATCCACGAATCGGCGCTGGCCGCGGGCGCGCGCAAGGCGCATCTGATCGAGGAGCCGGTCGCCGCGGCGCTGGGCGCCGGCCTTCCGATTGATGAGCCGTCGGGCTCCATGGTTGTCGATATCGGCGGCGGCACGACCGAGGTGGCCGTCCTGTCGCTGCAAGGCATTGTCTATGCGCGATCCGTGCGCGTGGGCGGGGATATGATGGATGAAGCCATCATCAACTATATCCGCCGCGCCGAGAATCTTCTGATCGGCGAAACGACCGCAGAACGCATCAAGCATGAGATCGGCACGGCGACCGAGCCGGAAAAAGGCGATGGCCTGAGCCTGGACGTAAAGGGACGCGACCTGATGCAGGGCGTGCCGCGCGAGATCGACGTCACCGAACGCATGATCGCCGAGGCGCTGGCCGAGCCGGTGGAGCAGATCGTCGACGCCGTGAAGATCGCGCTGGAATCGACGCCGCCGGAGCTGGCGGCCGATATTGTCGACAAGGGCATCATGCTGACCGGCGGCGGGGCGCTTCTGCGTAATCTCGACACCGCGATCCGTGAGCGCACCGGCCTGCCGGTCGCCATCGCCGACGACCCGCTTTCCTGCGTGGTGATCGGTTGCGGCAAGGTTCTTGAAAACCCGAAACTGAGAGGGCTTCTCGCCTCGCCGGTCTAGGCCCTCTATCATGATTTGAGAGGGTGGAGGCCTGTGGTCGAAAGCAGCGAATGGAGAAGCCGGCGGGGCTGGACGACGGCGGTCTACGCGCTTGTCGCGGTGGCCGCGTTGCTGCTGCTTGTCCTGGACCGGCCGGGGAGCCGTCCTTCCGTTCTTGATGACATCCGTGCGCATACGGGTGATTGGGCCGCGCCGGTGATGAGCGCCGTTTCGGCGCCGATCCGGGGCCTGCGGTCGATCTTCGGCGGCGCGTCCGATTACTGGGCGGCCGTCGACGAGAACCGGGAGCTGCGGCAGGAGATCGGCCAGCTCAATCGGTGGCGGGATCTGGCCCTGTCGCTGCGCGACAAGGTGCGCGCCTATGAATCCATTCTGGACATCCCCGGCGTGGACGCGGCCGATCCCATCGGCGCGTGGTCTGTCGCAGACGCCAGCGGCCCGTTCGTCCATGCCCGCCTGATTGATGCGGGCTGGGACCGGGGCGTCCGCGAAGGCCATCCGGTTCTGACCGAGCGGGGACTGGTAGGCCGGGTCGTCGTCGTGGGCCATAACTCAGCGCGCGTGCTGCTGCTGACGGATTTGAACAGCCGGATTCCGGTGATGACCGAGGATGGCGAGGCGCGCGCCCTTCTGACGGGCGATAATTCGTCCGCCCCGCGCCTTGAGTTCGTTAATCGTGACGCGGTCCTGGAAGAGGACGAACGCATCGTCACTTCGGGCGATGGCGGGTTGCTGCCGCGCGGGCTGCCGGTTGGACAAGCCGCGCCCGCCTCCGGGGACGCCTGGCGCGTGCGGCTCTACTCCTCCGGCGACCCGGTCGATATGGTCTGGGTCTATCCGTACGACCCCATCATGACTCCCGAGGAAAATCCCGTACCGCAATCGGAACGGCTGATTGAGTCCGCCGAGCGCGAAGCCCGCGCCGAAGCGGCGCGTCTGGCCGCCGAGGCGGCGGCGGAAAGCGTGGAGGCCGAAGCGGCCGCCGAGGAAGATCAGGGGGAAACCGCGGGAACCGGCGCCGCCAATGCTCAGCAGGCGGGGCAGGGCGGATGAAGAGCGCGCGCTTTGTCGAAGTTTCACGCGCTGGTCCCTCGGCTGTCGTCGCGGTTCTGATTACGCTTGGTCTGGCGATATTTCTGGCGGCGGCGCCGCGCCCCTTCGGACCGGTTGCCGAGCCCTGGCTGCACGCCTGCGTCATCTATTTCTGGACACACAGACGCCCCAGCATGATGCCGCCGCTTCTCTGCTTCGGGGCGGGGCTTCTGGCGGATCTGATAACGGGCGGTCCGATTGGCCTCTGGGCGCTGTCGCTGACCGGCCTGTCGCTGGCCGCGCGCGTCACCCGGCCGATGGCGGACAGCCAGCCCTGGCCCAAGCGTCTGGGCTATTTTGCCTTGTCCCTCGTGTTCATGATCCTGGTCGCGTCGATCGCGCTGGGCGCAGCCGGGGTTAGCGGCGGCGCGCCGCTGCCCGGCATGGCGCTTCATGCTTTGACCACCTTGATCATCTATATTCCTCTGGAGTCGCTTTTGGCCTTTATCGCCGGGCGCGTCGGACTGCGGAGGGGCGCTTTGTGAAACGCAATGATCGCGAAACGACGTTTTCACGCCGCTCCTTCATTCTGGCGGGCGGCGGCGGCCTGATTTTTACGGGTCTCGGCGCGCGTCTGGTCTCCCTGCAGATCAGCCAGACCGAGCGTTACCGGACCCTGTCCGAGGACAACCAGTTCAATTTCCGCCTTCTCACGCCCAGCCGCGGCCGGATCCTGGACCGCAACGGTGAAGTGCTGGCCGATAATCAGGACGCCTATAACGTCCTGATGGTCCCGGACCAGACGGGCGGCGTGGAAGAGGCGATAGACCGCCTGTCCGCGCATATCGAGATTTCGGACGGTCAGCGTCAGCGTATCCTGCGCGAAGTGCAGCGCAATCCATCCTTCCGGCCCGTCACCATTGCCGAAAATCTGGATTGGGAGACATTCGCGCGCCTGAATGTTCATGCGCCGGACCTTCCCGGCATCCTGCCCGTGGTGGGGGAGGTCCGCTATTATCCCCACGGCCCGATCCTGGCTCATACGACCGGCTATGTCGGCAAGGCCAGCGAGGAAGTGGCCGGCAACGATCCCTTGCTGCGTCACCCCGGATTCCGCATCGGGCGGGATGGGCTGGAGCTTAGCCTGGACGAGCGGCTGCGCGGCGAAGCCGGCGCGCTGAAGGTGGAGGTGGACGCCTATGGCCGCGTGGTGCGCGAACTGCCAGACCCCAAGACCCAGCCCGCGCCGGGCGACGACATCCGCCTGACGCTGGACCTCAAGCTTCAGCAATATGCGGCTCAGCGCATGGAGGACGAGGCGGCGAGCGCGGTCGCCATGGATGTGCGGAACGGCGACATTCTGGCGCTGGCCTCCGTGCCCAGCTACGACCCCAATTCGTTCGCCAAGGGCATGAGCCAGAAGGAATATGACGCGCTGCGGGCTGATGAGCGCCAGCCCTTGTTCAAGAAGGCCGTTGGCGGGCTTTATCCCCCGGCTTCCACATTCAAGCTTCTGGTCGCGCTGGCTGCGCAAAGGCACGGCGTCATGGACCCCGGCGAGCGGGTGTTCTGTTCAGGCCGCATACGGCTTGGCAACCATCCCTTCCACTGCTGGAAGCGCGGGGGACACGGCGCGCTGGATATGGCGGGCGCCATCCAGCATTCCTGTGACATCTATTATTACGAGGCCGCGCGCAGGCTGGGCATCGAGAAGATTGCCGAGACCGCGCGCGAGTTCGGTCTGGGCGAGAAATTCGATATCTCGGTTCCCGGCGTGCAATCGGGCACGGTGCCGGACGAGGCCTGGAAGCTAGCCCGGTTCGGCGAGCGCTGGCAGGGCGGCGAAACCCTGATTGCGGGCATCGGACAGGGTTATCTTTCCACCTCGCCCCTGCAGCTGGCCGTCATGACCGCCAGGCTGGCGACGGGGCGCGCTGTCACCCCCCGGGTTGTGACGGATGGCTCCCCCGGTGCCTTTGCGCATCTCAACTACAACGATGAATCCTTTGCGCTGGTTCGCGAGGCGATGATGTCGGTTTGCGAACAGCCCGGCGGCACGGCCTATTACGCGCTGGGCGGCGGTTTCGAATATGGCGACATGCTGATGGCCGGTAAATCCGGCACGGGTCAGGTTCGCCGTATCAGCCTGTCTGAACGCGCCACAGGCGTGCTGAAGGGCGATCAGGTGCCCTGGAAATACCGCGACCACGCGCTGTTTGTGTGCTTCGCGCCCTATGAAGACCCCCGTTACGCGGTTGCGGTCGTGGTCGAGCACGGCGTCGGCGGGTCCAGCAACGCCGGCCCGAGAGCCCGTGATATTTTGCGGGCCTGTTTTGAACGCGAGGCCGGGCGCGACCCGACGGCTGTCGCCGCTGCGGATACGCCGGAGCGGGATACATGAGTTCAGTCTTCATGGGGTCATCCCGCCCGCGCGGCGTGCTGGCCTTTCTTCACAATTTCGACTGGACGCTGGTTGCGCTTCTGATGCTGCTGGGCGGCATCGGCGTCGGGATGCTGTATTCCGTGGCGGAGGGCGACTGGTCGCCCTGGGCGGTTCGCCACGCCATCCGCTTCTCGCTGGGCGTGGGCCTGATGATGATCGCGGCCCTGATCGATATCCGGATATGGATGGCGATTGCCTACCCGGCCTGGGCGGGCGTCATGGTGCTGTTGCTGGGGGTGGAGTTCTTCGGCTCCGCAGCCATGGGCGCCGAACGCTGGCTGGAGATCGGGCCGATCCGCGTGCAGCCTTCGGAATTGATGAAGATTGCGCTCGTTTTGGCTCTGGCGCGATATTATCACGGCCTTTCGTCGGACAGGGCCAGCGGGTTTCTGGGGCTGATACCGCCGGCCATCCTGATTGGCGCGCCAGTCCTGCTTATCCTGCGGCAACCTGATCTCGGCACGGCGGTGCTGCTGGCGCTTACCGGCGTGGTCATCGTGTTCATGGCCGGCCTGAACTGGTGGATCATTATTTTCGGGGCTGGCGCCGCGGCGGTCGGCGCGCCGCTATTCTATACATTCGGCCTGCAGGACTATCAGCGGCAGCGCATCTTCACCTTCCTCAATCCGGAAGCCGACCCGATGGGGGAGGGCTACCAGATCCTCCAGTCCAAGATCGCGCTGGGTTCCGGCGGCGTATGGGGCAAGGGGTATATGGAGGGAACGCAAGCGCAGCTCGACTTCCTGCCCGAAAAGCACACCGACTTCATCTTCACCATGCTGGGCGAGGAGTTCGGCCTGATGGGCTGTCTGTTCGTGCTGATCCTTTACGCGCTGGTCTCGGCGCGTCTTATCATGATCGCTACGTCCTGCCGGAACCAGTTCTCGCGGCTCGCCGTGGCGGGTATTGCCGCGACGTTCGTCTCCTACGTCTTCATCAATATCGCGATGGTGACGGGCCTGGCGCCGGTGGTCGGAGTGCCATTGCCGCTGATTTCCTACGGGGGCACGGTGATCATCACGGTCATGGCCGGCTTTGGCATCGCCCTGTCGGCGCACCTCAATCGCGGACGTGAGCTGGACCGTTCAAGGTCGTTTGTCTGAGCTTTTCAGGCGGCGTCCCGGACGAAGTCTTTCAAGGCCGGGCGGGTTTCCGCCATCGCTTCTTTCAACTCAGGCATCATCTGCGCGGCTTCGGCCGCCGGTTTGTGTTCCATGTCCGAGGCAATGGCGCTGACGCGACCAGCCCCGACATTCGCCGCACAGCCTTTCAGTTCATGAGAGGTCTTGCGGATCTGATCCTGATCGGCCGATGAGACGGCGTTTTCGATCGCATCGACCAGCCCGTCCGCCTGTTCACAGAAAGCGTCGATGATCGAGCGCACCACATCCGGCCCGGCCGCTTTCAGGAGCGGCTCAAGCGTGGATTGATTGACCAGTGGGGCGGCGGCGTGATCGGACATGATAGAGGTTTCCCTGTGTTGGCTGTAGGCGTCTTCCGTTTCACCGGCGCCGGAAAGCTTCATCAGAAGCGCCGCCAGCGCAGTGGCAGAAAAAGGCTTGCTGAGCGCGTCGTCAAACCCGGCGCGGATCAATTCGCTGCGCCGCCCCGAATGGGCGGTCAGGGCCAGAATGGGCTTTCGGCTGTTCGGCCCTTGCCGCGACCGGATTTCGGCGACCGCGCCGATGCCGTCCAGATTGGGCATTTCGACATCGAGTATAAGAATGTCGAACGCTGTTCCGGCGGCGGCATCGGCCGCCTGACGGCCATCCTCGACCACCGTGGCGTCGCATCCAAATTGATGGAGTATGGTCTCCAGGAGCAGGCGGTTCGCGGCGTTATCGTCGGCCGCAAGAATCCGAAGTCCGTCCGTGGCGGACGCGATATCATCGGCGTTGTCGGACCGATGATCCGATATTTCTTTCAGCGGCAGTTCGAACCAGAAAACGGATCCCGCGCCGGGCTGGCTCTCCACCCCGATTTCGCCATCCATAAGGCCGACGAGACGGCGGCAGATCGACAGGCCCAGTCCCGTGCCGCCATAGCGCCGATTGATGCCGGCGTCGGCCTGGACAAAGTCGTCGAACAGGCGCCGCTGGGCCTTTTCCGAAATGCCGATACCCGTGTCGGAGACCGAAATACGAATGCGGTCTTCCATGGTTTTCGCGGCCGCGATGCGGATCTCGCCCGCTTCGGTGAATTTCACCGCATTCCCGATGAGGTTCAGCAGGATCTGACGGAGGCGAGCGGGATCGCCCTCATAGGAACCCGCCAGACCGCCGCCGAGACTCAGCATCAGATCCAGGGATTTTTCCCGGGCGACCGGACGCATCATGGCGGCGACCCGGTGAATTTCCTCACAAAGATCGAATGCCGTGGAATCCAGCTCCACCCGGTCGGCTTCGAGTTTCGTAAGATCCAGCACGTCATTGACGAGGCACAGCAAGTGTTCGCCGGCGGTGTTGGCGGTTTCCGCGTATTCGCGTTGCGAAGGCTGCAAGTCCGTCCGCATCAGAAGGCTGGTCATGCCGATTACGGCATTGAGCGGAGTCCGGATTTCGTGACTCATCGTGGCCAGGAAGCTGGCCTTTGCCGCCGCGGCCTCCTCCGCTGCGTCGCGCGCATGTTCAAGGGCAAGGGCCCGTTCCGCCTCATGCGTGACATCACGGAGCGAGCCGAAAATGGAGACGGGTCCGGTCTGGGCATGGGTCGCGCGGCCAATGGTTTCAAGCCAGAGAATTTCCCCGTCCGGCGCAATATAGCGGAAGCGGCTGGTGAACGTGTCCTCGCCATTGAGCATGACGTTCTTAATGACCGACCACGCCTGATCCTTGTCGTCCGGATGCGCATGATCCATGACGGTTTTTAGCTCGAACGCCGTTCCCGGCGGCAATTTCAGCAGCTCAACGCATTCCGGGGACCAGATGGCCTCGTCGGTCTCCGCGTTCCAGCTCCACAGACCCACGCGCGCTGCGGCGCGGGCCCAGTCGAACCGTTCGCTGAGTTCATTCAACTGAAGCTCGGCGCGTTTGCGGTCGTCGATATCCAGTATGGCGCCGACAATATGCGGCTTTTCCCCGGTTTCGCTGACGTGAAGCGTCGTACGGGCCTCGACCCAGATATAGCTTCCATCCTCGCGCCGGACGCGATGGTCCAGCGTGACCTGCCCGTCGGTTTCTTCGCGCAGCCTGGCGTATTCATCATAGGTCTGAAGGTCGTCGGGGTGCACGCGCTCCCGCCACCATGATTTGGGCTGGATCAGATTCTTTTCAGGAAGTCCCAGAATCCGCGCGACAGAGGCGGAGTAAGCGGTTTTGCCCACGCCCAGATCGCCTTCATAGACGCCCACTTTGGCGGATTTCGCGGCGATATCGAACAGGGCTTCCAGGCGTTTAAGCGCCAGTTCCGTGGTCTTGCGCTCATCAATGGATATCAACGCGCCCTGCAACAGGACCGGTTTGCCGTTCTTGTCCTTTTCGAAGGTCGAGCGGGCTTCGACCCAGACATATTCTCCGTCGGACCGTTTCAGCCGGTATTCGATACAGAACGGCTCAGCCGCGTCATAGTGGCGGCGCCCGGCCGCATGAACATGTTCGCGGTCATCGGGGTGGATTTGCTCGATCCACCAGTCGATGGACTCCGTGAAGGCCTCGGCCGGCCTGCCAAGGATTTGCGCGATCTCTGTCGAGAAGTTCACCGCGCGGCTCTCGTGATCAATTTCGAAGAGGCCGATGCGGGCGGACCGCACGCCTACGTCCAGCTTCATTTGCAGGCGTCTGAACTCAATTTCCGCCTGGACGCGTTCATCGATATCAATGACCACGCCGCTAAACCCGGAAATCGCGCCATCGGGCGCAAGAGCATCAACCTCCATCCGGGATTCAATCCAGATATAGTCGCCGCTGTCGCGGCGCATCCGGTATTGCGTAGTGACCAGATCGCCGATGGACAGGCCGTCCTGTCCCCGGAATGGCGCCTTGGCCGTTTCCTGGTCGTCGGGGTGTATTCGCGCCCGCCAGATATTCTTGTCGACCTCGAAAGCCTCGTCGCCCATTTGCAACATGACGGCGACCTCACGCGAGCACTGGCAAACCCCGTCCGCCAGATGAACGATGCCGACCCCGGTTGCGGAAATGGCCTTCTGGAACTGCGTTTGAAGCGCGTTTAGCGCGGTCTCGGTATTCTTGACGTGATCAATATTGGCAATGGTTCCGCGGGACAGCACGACCGAGCCGTCAGCTTCCAGCACCCCGCGTGAGCGCACCGAGAACCAGCGATATTCGCCATCCTTGCCGCGAATCCTCACCTGGCTTTCCAGCGTCTCGTCAGACTTGCAGCGGCGGCGGAAATTCGCCTCCAGATCCGCAAGATCATCGGCATGGACCAGGGCCGAGAGTTCCGCGGTCGTCAGGAAACGCGTTTCCTGATCAAGACCGATGATTTCGGCGGCAAGCCGGTTGAGGCGGACGTCGCCCGTCTTGATCTCCCGCGTGAAGAGGCCGACCTCAACCAGTTCCATCGTGTCGCGGTGCTCAGCCTCCGCGTCCTCGCCTTTCTGACGCGCGCGCGAAACTTCGGTGGTGTCGAGAAGAACTCCGACCACGCCGGTCGATTGTTCCAGATAATAAGTGTCGGGCTGACCGGAAATCCGCCCTGTGCGCTGTTCGCCGTCTTTCCGCTTGAAGTCGAAATCCAGTTCGAACGGAACGCCCTGATATTCGCACCGCCATGCCGCCCGCCAGATACGCCTGAGCGTAGCGGGAGAAACGCAGCGCGGCGCCAGATTCTGGATATTGTCTTCCGGGGAAGCGCCGATCAGGGCCAGCAGGTTATCGGAGTAGGACAGTCCGCGATCGGCGACGGAAATTTTCCATGCGCCGGCATTGGTCACCTTTTCGGCCCGCGACAGCAGGCCGTTATCATAAAGGGTCTTCTTGAAATCAAACTCGGGCGAGTCTGTCGGGCGGCAGAGATAGACCAGTGTCTGAACGCCGCCCGGCTCGGCCCGGGACATTATCTGCACGCTCATGGGAAGGGCGGGGCCTTCCGCCGAGCGCACGGAAAGAACGCCTTCGCAAACGCCGAAGGTTTCGAGGCGGTGATTCAGGCTTTCCACCTGCTGGTAGTCATTTTCCGCCGGGCAAAGCAGGCTCCGCGGAGAACGGCCCTTGAGGTCCGGCAGCTCATAGCCCAGCAGATCGAGAAATACATCGTTGGCGTCGACGATATTCCGGTCCGCGCCCGTCTGTTCCGCGATCAGAATAGCCGGCGAAGCGTCCACCAGGACTTCACGGACAATTTCTCCGGCAAGTTCGTTCGGATCGGTCATGGGCCGCGTTATTCATTCAAATTGATGAAATTCCCCGCCAGTGTGGACACCGAGTGTTTCCACACAGTTAGCGCCGCACGTTTTATTGACCGGGCCTGAATCGTCAGCCAATCTGCGCGCCAAATTCATGGGATGGCGCGGGGAGCGCCATTACCGCCACTAACAATAGATGGGGGAGGGGTTATGGTTCAGCCCGGCGCCGGCGTACACGAACACTGGTCTTCAAGATTTGCATTCCTGATGGCGGCGATCGGATCGTCTGTCGGGTTGGGCAATTTCTGGCGCTTCCCCTTTACCGCCGGAGAAAATGGCGGCGGCGCCTTCATCATAATCTATCTTTTCTGTGTCGCCCTGGTCGCGTTCCCGGCGCTGGTTGCTGAATATGTTCTGGGCCGCCGCGGCGGATATTCCGCTGTCGGAACCATTGGCGCGCTGGCCCAGGAAAGCGGCCGCAGCCGCCGTTGGGAAGGCATGGGCTGGCTGGGCATCCTGACCTCCCTGTTCATCGTTACGTTCTACAGCGTGGTCGCCGGCTGGGTGATCGCCTACGCGCAGTTCGCCTTCTCTGGCGACTTCGCATCCGGCACACCTGAGCAGATCCAGGCGAAGTTTTCCGAACTGACCAGTAATCCCGGCCGCCAGCTGCTCTATCACGCAGCCTTTGTGGCCCTGACCGTCTTCATTATTGCGCGCGGCATCAAGCGCGGCATCGAAGCCGCGGTGAAATTCCTGATGCCTGCTTTCTTCATCATGTTGCTGGGTGTTGTGGCCTACGCGCTGATTGAAGGCGATGTGGGGCAAGCCGCCAGCTTCCTTCTCCGCCCTGATTTCTCCCAGGTGACCTTCACGACCGTGCAGGTGGCTCTGGGGCAGGCGCTGTTCTCGGTCGGCGTCGGTTCCGTCCTGATGATGACCTATGGCGCGTACCTGAACCCGGACCAGAATATTGTGGGGTCTTCGGGCTTTATCGCTTTTTCCGACTCTCTGGTCGCCATCATTGCCGGTTTCGCGATCTTCCCGCTGGTCTTCGCCACCGGGCTGGATCCGGCGGGCGGGCCGGGCCTGTTCTTCCAGACCTTGCCGGTCGCCTTTTCGCAGGTTCCGGG
>NZ_JACESD010000036.1:0-31446 GCF_013911995.1 Euryhalocaulis sp. | reverse complement strand
AAGCAATGATGTCGCGAATGTCGGACCAGTCGGGCGCGGGCGTTTCGCGCGGCATGGCGCGCCCCTATTCGTCCTCGTCCAGGGTGTCGGGATCGAAGGCGAAAACCTTCTTCACAGCGCGGCTGTAATAATTGAACAACATGCGCGGATCCTTGCGCGTCCATGTGCCGTCGGGCTGCAGCACGCCTTCCATCCGGGCCAGTTCCTTAGCCAGTTCGACCGCCGCCAGTTCCTTGGACATTTGCCGCTCCGATATTGTCATGAACGCCGGTCCGTCCTAGAGAGCGGTCGGCCCGCCGTCAAAGGCTTTTCGCCCCGCAACAGACATAAGCGCTTGGTATGATTTTGATTTCTTACGGCCTGCCCAAATCGGCCAGCACTTTTGTCTTCTTTACGCTGACCAATCTGGCGGAGGGGGCTGGCTCCCCGATATGGCGGCGTCTGGACGAGCGGATGCCGGAAGACCGCAAGGCCGCTTTCCAGCCCGATGTGGACCGCGAATATATCGAACTTGCGCGCGACCGCTGGCCGGATGACGAGCTGCTGCCGGTGAAAACCCACTCCACCCTGCATGCCTATACGGCGCAGGAAATCTGGGCCGGACGGATCAAGGCGACGGCGTCTTTCCGCGATCCGCGGGACAGCGCGCTGGCCCTGCTGGACGCCGGGGTGCGCGACCGCGAGAACGGCAAGGAGTCCTTCTTCGCCACGCTGCACCATATGGACGACGCGATCCGCGTGCTGCGCAAGCAGATCGGCAAGACGATGGAATGGCTGGAAACGCCGAACGTCATGCCCGTGCCCTTCATGCTGGTTGCCCAGCACCCGGACATCCTGGCGCGCGAACTGGCCAATTTCGCCGGCACGGAAGACGCCCTGTCCCGCATCGACGAGGCGGCGCCGAAAAAGGAAGACGTGCCGGAATTCAACAAGGGCGTCCTGAAACGCTACGAGACCGAGATGGACCCGAAACACCGCGCGGAAATCGAAGACCGCTTCGGATTCTATATCGAACGCTTCGACGCCATCACCAATGAGGTCTTCCGCGATCTTGGCCTGCCGGAGCCTGTATGAGCCTGACCCGCGCCGATTTCGAGCAGATGGACGCCGATGACGCGCTGGCCTTCGCGCGCGACCGCTTCTCCATTCCGGAAGGCCTGATCTATCTGGACGGCAACTCGCTGGGCGTGCTGCCCGCCGCGACGCCGGCGCGGATGAAGGAAATGGTCGAGCGCGAATGGGGCGAGGACCTGATTTCCAGCTGGAACAAGCATGGCTGGATGGACATGCCGCTGGATCTGGGCGCGAAGGTCGCCCCGCTGATCGGGGCCGCGCCGGAAGAGGTTCTGGTCGCCGACACGGTTTCCATCAATATCTACAAGCTGGCTGCCGCGGCCCTGAAAATGCGGCCCGGGCGCAAGGTGATCGTCACCGAGACCGGCAATTTCCCGACCGATCTCTACATGCTGCAGGGCCTGGCCGAATTTCACGACGGCGTGGAGGTGCGGGCCGTGGCGCGGGAGAACATCCCGCAGGCGCTGGATGACGATGTCGCCCTCCTCCTTCTGACCCACGCCCACTACAAGACCGGCGCGCTGTTCGACATGCAGGCGATGACCAAGGCGGCGCATGACGCCGGGGCGCTGACGCTGTGGGACCTCAGTCATTCGACCGGGGCGGTGGAGCTGGACCTGCAGGCCGCGCGCTGCGACCTGGCGGTGGGGTGCGGCTATAAATATCTCAATGGCGGACCGGGCGCGCCGGGCTTTTTGTTCATCGCCAAGCGGCATCTGGACGATTTCCGAACGCCGCTTTCGGGATGGCTGGGCCATGCAAAGCCGTTCGAGTTCGTGGACGATTACGCGCCGGCCAGCGGCGTTCGGCGGGCCATGTGCTCCTCCCCGTCCATCCTGGCGCTGACGGCGCTGGAGGAGGGTCTGAAGACGTTTGACGGCGTGGACATGGCCGATATCCGCGCCAAGAGCCGGAGGCTGGGCGATCTGTTCATCCAGCTGGTGGAGGAACGCTGCGGGGAGGAATTCGAGCTGGGCTGCGCCCGCGATTCCGAATGGCGCGGCAGCCAGGTCAGCCTGCGGCACAAGGACGGCTACGCCATCATGCAGGCGATCATTGCGCGGGGCGTGATCGGCGATTTCCGCGACCCGGACATTCTCCGCTTTGGCTTCACCCCGCTCTATACGCGCTTCGTCGACGTCTATGACGCGGCCGCGCATCTAGCCGAAGTGATGGAGACCGGCGAGTGGCGCGAACCCCGTTTCGCCGAGCGCGCGGCGGTTACCTGAAGGGATAAAGGGCGATGAGCGACGACCTTACGTTTCACGAGCGCCCGGACCTCAGCTACGGGGATTATCTGCAGCTCGACAAGATTCTGACCGCGCAAGCCCCGCTGTCCGGCGAGCATGACGAGCTTCTTTTCATCACCATCCATCAGGCCACCGAGCTATGGATGAAACTGTCCTCGCATGAGCTTCGCGCCGCGCGCGACCAGATCAGGAAAGACGTGCTCGGCCCGGCCTTCAAGATGATCGCCCGGGTGGCGCGCATCCAGACCCAGCTGATCCAGTCCTGGGACGTGCTGGCCACCATGACGCCGGCCGACTACACGAAAATCCGCCCGTCCCTGGGCCAAAGCTCCGGCTTCCAGTCTTTCCAGTATCGTGAACTGGAATTCCTGATGGGGGCCAAGGACGCCCGGATGCTGAAACCGCACGAAGGCAACCCGGAAATCCATGCCCGTCTCAAGGCCGCGCTGGAGGCGCCCTCACTCTATGGCGAGGCGCTGGCCCTGCTGGCGCGGCGCGGTTTCGATATTCCCGAGACGGTTCTGAGCCGCCCCCTCGCCGACTCGCACGAATTCAGCGAAGGGGTCGAAGACGCCTGGCTGAAAATCTACCGCGATCCCGAGACCCATTGGGATCTCTATGAACTGGCCGAGAAACTGGTCGATCTGGAATACCGGTTCCAGCAATGGCGGTTCGCGCATTTGAAAACCGTGGAGCGGATCATCGGCTACAAGACCGGAACCGGCGGCACATCGGGCGTCAGCTATCTGGCCAAGGCGCTGGATAAGTCATTTTTCCCGGAACTCTTGAGCCTGCGCACGCGTCTTTGACCGGCGCGCGCCGGTTTGCGGCGCATCGAATTGCCGGAGTTCTGACATGACACGCACAGCAGCCCTGCTTGCCTCGATCGCCCTCGCCTCCTGCGGGGCGAATGACACGCCCGATTCGCCCGCCGCCGGGGAAGAAAGCGCCCCGTCAGCGCAAATGCCCGAAGCCGAAAACGAAACCACCGCCCCCACGCCGCCCGCGGCCGAACCGGCGTCTGAAACTGAAGGCTTCGATAACGCCGCCCTGACCGGCGACGGTCTTGGACCGCTGCGCATCGGCATGACGCTGGAGGAGGTGAATGAGGCGGCGGGTCCGGACGACAATCCCGGCGCGGTCGGCGGACCGGAGCCGGAAGTCTGCGATCAATTTCATCCCGCCGATGCCCCGGACGGCATTCTGGTAATGATGGAGAATGGCGTCCTCAGCCGCATTTCCCTGGCCCGCGACTCCGTCGTGGAAACGGATGCCGGAATCGGGCTGGGCGATGGCCCGGAGACCATACGCGAAGCCTATGGCGACGGCGCGGTCGTCACGCCGGGCAAATATAATCCCGAAGCGCAGGACTTCACCGTCTGGCAATCGGGCAATACGAGCGCGGACTATGTGCAGGACCCCGATGCGCGCGGCATCCGCTATCAGGTCAATCCCTCGGGCGAGATCCACATGATCCACGCCGGCGGGCCGAGCATTCAATATGTCGAAGGCTGTTCCTGATCTATCGGGCGGCCGGCGCGGAAACTGATCCGGCGGCCGCTTGAGATTGACGGCGGTTCGGCGGCTTGATGCCGAAGAACAGCGAATAGAGCAGCGGCGCGGCCACCATGGTCAAAACCGTCGCGAAGGCGAGACCGCCAATGATTGTCACCGCCATGCCGCGGAAGAAGGCGTCGGTGAGCAGAGGAGTCATGCCGAGGATCGTCGTGCCGGCCGCCAGAAGAACAGGCCGCAGGCGGCTGACCGAGCCGTCACGCAAGGCCTCCCACCGGTCATCGCCGCGATCGATGCGGACATCGATCTCGTCAATCAGGACAATGGCGTTCTTGATCAGCATGCCCGACAGGGACAGGAAGCCCAGAAGGGCCGTGAAGCTGAACGCGGTGTTGGTGGTCAGAAGGCCGATCACCACGCCGACCAGCGACATTGGCACGATCAGCCAGACAATGAGCGGCTGACGCACCTTCAGGAACAGCAGCAGAGAGACCAGCAGCATAACGATGAAGCTGACCGGCAGCTGCGCCCCGAGCGATTCATTCGCCTCCATCGAGGCTTCAAACTCGCCGCCCCATTCCAGCGTATAGCCGGGCGGCAATTCGACCGACTCGATCGCCGGGCGGAAACGCTCGAACGCTGTGGCCGCGGTCTCACTCTGGCGGGACTGCGCCTGCACCGTGATCGTGCGGACCCGGTTATAGCGCTGAATCAGAGTCTCCTCGGCTTCCACCTCGAACGCGCTGACAAGATCATCCATCGAGACGTAAGAATTCCGGCCCGGACTCCAGATCAGGCGGTCGGCCAGGGCATCGGCTTCGTTGCGTTCAGCGACCGGAGCGCGGGCGACGATGGGGATCAGGCGGTCTTTCTCACGATACAGGCCCACCGTCTCGCCCGTGGTGGCGAAGCTGACGGCCTGCGCAATGTCTTCCCGCGCAACGCCCAGCGTCCGGGCGCGGGATTCGTTGATTTCGGGGATGATGACCGGCGCGCGGTTACGCCATGTTGTGCGGACTTCGGTGACATTGGCCTCGCGCTCCACGCTTTCCATCGCCTTGTCGGCCAGGGCGCGCAGCACATCCGCATCCGGGCCTGAGAAGCGCGCTTCCAGATCCGCGCCGGAGGGCGGACCGAAGACAATGCGATTCACGCGAATTTCCGCGCCCGGCCAGTTTTCCTCCAGATGCTTCTCGATCTGGTTGGCGAGCGGGGGAATTTCATTGCGGTCGGCGGTCCGAACGATCAACTGGCCATAGGCGGTGTTGGGCTGTTCCGGCGCGTAGGTCAGCATGAAACGGGTTGCGCCGGCTCCGACGAACGTGTCGACGGCCAGAACATTTTCCAGTTCTGCGACATAGGCGCCCATTTCCTGCAGGTCCTCATTCACGTCGAGGATGTCGGCGCCCTGAGGCTGCACCACGTCGACATAAAAGATCGGCGTGTTGGAATTGGGGAAGAAGGATTGTTTCACGAACCCGAACGCCCAGTAGCTGGTCACTGTAACGACCAGCAGGACCGCCAGCGTTATCCAGCGGGCGCGCAGCGTGGTTCCCAGAATGCGGCGATAGAGGCCGAATACGCGGCCGCCATAGGGGTCGGTTGGGTTGCCCCGGTTTGACTTGAACAGGGTGTAGGACACAAGCGGGGCGACCGTGATCGCCAGCACCCAGCTGAGCATCAGGGAAATCAGGATCACCGCGAACAGGGAGAACAGGAATTCGCCCGTCACATCCGGCGAAAGGCCGATGCCGGAGAACGCCATGATCCCGATGACGGTCGCGCCCAGCAGCGGCCACTGTGTGGCGGACACCGCGTCCTCGGCCGCTTCCTTCCGGCCTTCACCGCGCTGCACACCGGTCTGGATGCCTTCCACCACCACGATGGCGTTATCGACCAGCATGCCCATGGCGATGATCAGCGCGCCCAGAGAGATGCGCTGCATCTCCAACCCGCCGAGCTTCATGAAAAAGATGGTCCCTGAAATGGTCAGAAGCAGGACCGTCCCGACGGACAAGCCCGCGCGCCACCCCATGAACACGCACAGCATTCCGACCACGATGGCGAGCGACAGGGCCAGGTTCACGAGGAAGCCGTTGAGCGATTCCTGAACCACCTGATGCTGCTCATAGATCGGGTGGATATCCACGCCGACCGGGATCCGCGGGGCGAGCTGGTCCAGCTTCGCCTCAACCGCGTGACCGACATCGACAATATTGGCGGACGGCAGACCGGCGACGGCCACCGTGAAGGCGCGCTGATTGTTGTGATAGATAAACTGATCGGGGCGTTCGACATGCGCCCGCGTCACGGTCGCAATATCGCCCAGCCGGATCGTATCCCCTGAATTGGCCGGCGCGATCAGCAAGTTCTCCAGCGCCGCAACGCCGTCGATGCTCTGCGGCACGGAGATGCGCAGCAAGCGTTCGCCCATCGGCGCTTCGCCGGCGGAAACCACTTCGTTCTCGTTTGAAATCGCCTGCAGCACCGCCGGAAAGGGCAGGTTCAGACGGGCGAGGCGCCCCTGCGGAATTTCAACATAGATGCGCTCATCCTCGAGCCCGGCCGTCTCCACCCGCGCGACGCCGTCAACCAGCGACAGCTCCCGTCTGAGCATCTTGGCGAGATCACGCTTCTGGGCGTCGGAATAGCCGGGGGCCGTGATCGCGTAGAAAATACCGTAAACATCGCCGAAATCATCGATGACGAAGGGCTCGCTGGCGCCGGGGGGCAGGAAGGCCGAGGCGTCGCGCATGCGTTTGCGGAGATCGTCCCAGACCTGTTCCAGCTCGTCATCACGATACTGGTCCAGCATCTCAACCTGGATTTCGGACCGGCCCGGCGCTGATTCCGACTCCATGCGCTTGAGCTGATCCATCTGCTGCAGCGCGATCTCCAGCGGCTCTGTGACTTCCTGTTCCACCTCCTCGGCCGTCGCGCCGGGATACTGCGTCACGATGACGGCGTTCTTGATGGTGAAAGCCGGGTCTTCCAGGCGGCCGATCGTTAGAAAGGCCCAGATGCCGCCCAGCAGGCAGAAAAGGATGATCAACCAAGCGAGAAGCGGCTTCTCGATCGACAGGCGCGCGAGATTGAAACGCATGAATTCAGTCCAGTTCGTCGCCGAGCGGGCGCACCCGCATGCCTTCCTGCAAACCCGCCACGCCGGCGGTGACGATTTGCTCACCCGCTTGCAGCCCCTCGGTCACCAGCACGCCGCCATTGTCGAGACGCGACGGCTTGACCGGCCGGGGCGCCACTGCGCCGGAGGCCGCGTCATAGGTCCAGACCACGAAATCGCCCTCCGGCGTGTCGTCCAGAGCCGCGACAGGGACGCGAACCGCCCCGGAAACCGGGCCTTTCATGGCGACATTGGCGACGACATCGGCCGTCATTCCGGGCAGAATCGACGCGGGAACGCCCTCCGGCAGGGCCATCATCACCTTGTAGGTGAGCGAGGCCTGGTCCGGTTCGGCGATCAATTCGCGGTATTCCAGCGGGAATTGACGGTCCGGCGCGAACGGAAACGTCGCGTACATGGCCACGGAATCAGCCGAAACCGTCGCGATAAGGTCCTCAGGAACCTGGATCGCGACCCGCAATTCGCCCGTATCCTGAAGCCGCGCGATCGGGGTTCCCGCATCCACCTGAGTGTAATTATCGACATATTTTCGGGTCACCAGACCGTCAAACGGCGCGGTGAAGCGGGCATATTCGAGGTTCTGACGGGCCTGATCCAGCGCCACAACCGCCAGATCATAGGCGGTTTGCGCGCTGTCCAGCTGTGCTTTCGGGGTCGCGTTCTGTTCAAAAAGCTCCCGTGCCCGCACGAGATCAGTGCGAGTCTGCTCCACCCGGACCTGCGCCTCGCGCACTGCGCGATTGTAATCCTGTACTTCAAGACGCGCGATCAGGTCGCCCTTGCTGACGCGATCCCCCTCCTCGACCGGGAATTCCTGAAGCCGGCCGCCGACCCGCATCGTGACGTCGATGGCGATCCGCGCCTCAACGCGGCCGACAAACTCTCGAGTCAGGCCTTTCGAGGCCGTTTCCACGGTCTCTATCTGCGCGGTCTTGACGATTTCCGGCTCCTGGGCGGCCTCCCCGCTACAGCCGGCGACCAGAATGGCGGCGGCCAGGCCAAACCATGCGATCAGGGGGCGGGTCATCGCGAGATCTCCTTGGTAATCTTGAGCATGCGTTTTTCCACGCGCTCACGTTCTTCGGGGGTAAGAATTTCCAGGCCCATCATGCGCGACAGGCGCATTCCATCGGCCGCCAGGAACATCAGGTACGCCATTTCGATGTCACTGGTATGAGCCGCGACCTGTTCCTTGATCTGCTCAATATTCTTGCGGACCGTCCCGATCAGCTCAGGCTGCTCGGCAAGGGCGGCGAGGAGACCCATGCGAACGCGCATTTTCTCCTCATCCTTGTTCAGGATGTTCTCCAGAAGCGCCATGAGAACCGCGCAATCGGTCTTTTCGGCCTCGTCCGCGGCATGAAGCGCATCCTCGCGGATGGAGCAGGCCATGCGCTCGACCATGCCCTCGATCAAGGCGGCCTTGCTGGGGAAATTGTAGAGCACGCCGCCCTTGGAAAAGCCGCTCTTCCTGACCACCGCGTCGATGGTCAGTCGCCCGGAGCCTTCATCGGCCACGATAGTCTCGGCGGCATCCAGAATGATGTCGCGGGTCGAGCGTTTTTCGGCGATTTCAACGATGTCTGACAAAGACCGGATACTCCTGTCACAAAAACTGTACCGTCTGGACGGTATTTGTGCGGTGCATGTATACCGTCTGGACGGTTTGACAAGAGCGCCACGCAGAAAAAAGCCCGGACTTCGCAGTCCGGGCCTTCGCAATGACGTTTCCTGGAGCCGGTCAGAAAGAGGTGAGCGCCGGCGGCTGACCCGCCTTCCGCGAGCCGAGCGGCTTCACCAGGCCGTCCTTGAGCGAATAGACCCAGCCATGCACGGTCAGGTTCTGCCCCTGCCGCCAGGCTTTCTTGACGATGGTGGTGGCGCAGACCCGGTCCACCCCGGTCATGACGTTCAACTCCACCAGCCGGTCCTGACGCGCTTCACCCTCCAGCGATTCCAGCTCGTCGGCATGGCGGCGGCGCACGTCCTTGATATGCTCCAGCCAGTTATCGATCAGGCCGTGGTCAGCATCTTCCAGCGCCGCTGCAATGCCGCCGCATCCATAATGGCCGACAATGATCACGTCGGAGACCTCCAGCACCTGCACCGCGAATTGCAGCACCGACAGGCAGTTCAGGTCGGTCGGAACGATGACATTGGCGATATTGCGGTGAACGAAAACCTCGCCCGGCGGCAGATCAATGATCTGGTTGGCCGGCACGCGGCTGTCGGCGCAGCCAATCCACAGAATGTCCGGACGCTGCTGTCGCGACAGCCGCAGAAAATATTCCGGGTCGTCGGTCTTGATGCCATCCGCCCAGCGGCGGTTATTTTCCAGAAGTTTGCCCAGATCGCTCATCGTCCTACCCTGCCCTCTTCTCGATATTCGGGATACGCTACCTAGCAAGCCCTACCCTCCATAGAAATACTGAAAGCCGTCCGTGAATCCTGAACCCCACACATCGCCCGTGCGCCTGACGCGAGAGGGCCCCATTGCCCGCCTGACCCTGAACCGGGCAGCGAAAAAGAACGCCGCCAATGCGCGAATGTGGCGCGCCATCGCTGACCTGACAGGCGAGGCGCGGCGGATGGAGGGGCTGCGGGTTCTGATTGTCAGCGGCGAAGGCGATTCATTCGCGGCGGGGGCGGACATCGCTGAAATGGGGGCGCTGATCGGGGATGAGGCCGGCGCGGCGGACTATGCGGCGACGTTCAGCCGGGCCATGCAGGCGGTGGCGGACTTCCCGCATCCCGTGCTGGCGATGATCCGGGGCGCATGTATTGGCGGCGGTTGCGGGCTGGCGCTGGCCTGTGATTACCGCTTTGCCGACACCACGGTCAAGCTGGGGGTGACCCCGGCGAAGCTGGGCCTGCTCTATACGGTGGATGATACCAAACGCCTGATCGACGCGGTCGGCGTATCCCGCGCCAAGTCGATGCTGTTCACGGCCAGCGTGTACGGTGCAACGGACGCCAAAGCGTTCGGGCTGGTTGATGAGGTGGTCGCGCCGGAGGCGCTGGAGGCGGCCGTGACCGTGCACGCTGACCGTATCGCCAGCCTGTCGCCCTTCACCATCACCGCCATGAAACGCTTTGTGAAACAGGCGCAGGCCCAAGGCGAGGACGAAGAATCGCGCCGCGCCTTCGCCAAGGCCTTTGCCGGGCCTTCCTTCGCGGAAGGGTTTATGGCGTTCAAGGAACGCCGCGCGCCGCAATTCAGCGAAGAACAGGAATCCTGATGACCATCAAAGCCGATATTCCGCCCGACACGCCGATGCAGTTTGACGTTGCGGACGGGGTTGCCCGCCTGACCATGGACCGCCCGGCCAAGAAGAACGCTCTGACAGGCGCGATGTACAACGCCATCGCGGAGGCCTGCAACGCGGTGAACGACAACCCGGACATCGGAGTGCTTCTGTTGAGCGCGTCAGGGGACACGTTCTGCGCCGGCAACGATATCGGCGACTTCATATCCGGGGCGGGCGCCGATCTCGGCCGCCTTCACGAGCCGGACTACAATCCCAGCGCCAACGCCGTACGGGCCCTGATGGCGTTAAAGAAGCCGCTTGTGGCCGCCGTGGAGGGCGACGCCATCGGCTTTGGCGCGACCATGCTGCTGCACGCCGATTTCATCTATGCCGGCCAGAGCGCGCGCTTCCGGTTTCCGTTTGTCGATCTGGGCATCGCGCCGGAGGCTGGTTCCTCGCAAATCCTGGTCCAGCAACTGGGCCGCGTGCGCGCCGCCGAATTGTTACTGGGCGCGGAAGCCGCAGAGGCGGCGAAACTGCTGGAATACGGTCTGATCAACGAAGTGACAGAAACCGGCGGCGCGCTGGCGCGGGCAGCGGCCATGGCGGCGGCGCTGGCCGCCAAGCCGCGCGAGTCTCTGGTGGAAACCAAGCGTCTGATGCGCCGGGAGGCCGAGCCGCTGGACGCCCGCGTGGCCGAGGAATTCCGTGCCGTCGGGCGACGAGTGGGATCTGAAGAAGCGCAAGCGATCTTCGCCGCTTTCTTCACCCGCAAATCCTAGGCGCCGGCCTTGTCATGCCGCCGCCCCCGGAACAGGGCTATACAGGCGGCCACCATGACGCCGAGCGTGACGCCGCGGGCGATAAAGGCCGCCAGCCCCGCCCCGGTCAGCCCGATCAGGTTCAGCAGCAGGAGCATGGCGAGAATACGCGTGGCCGCGGACACCGCCTGCGCGCCAAGCACCATTTGCGGCTTGCCGAAGGCGTAGAGCGTGGGCTCGAACGGCGATGCGGCGGCGGCCAGCGCTCCTGAGGCGGCCAGCCAGATCAACAGCATCCGCGCCTCGCCAAACTCTTCGCTGAACACGCGAGCCAGAACAGGCTCGCCAAAGAACCACAGAATGATCGTGAACAGCGTCCCAGCCGCAAAGCCGGTCAGACTGGCGCGGGGCAGAAGGCGCGCAGCCCGGCCAAGGCGGCCGGCGCTGATCAGGCGCGCCAGCTCCGGATAGATGACCTGTTCGGCCAGTTGCGCGCCCTTGATAAGCGCATTGGCGACCTCGAACGCCACCTTGTAGAGACCCGCGGCGGCCGGCCCCAGAACGCCGCCGACCAGAAGCGGCGGAATATGGGTGCCGCTGAGCTTCACCGTGCTGGCGCCATTGGCAAAAATCATGAAGCGCCAGAGGCCGTCATGCCGGGCGTCCCGGCCGCCCGTGGCGATGCCGCGCCAGCGCCCCTGGCGCGCCAGCTCCCGCGCGCCCAGAAGCGGCAGCGCCAGCCCGGCGGCGGCGGCGCCGATAAACCAGACGATCACGAAACCGGTCAGCCCCCAGCCCAGCGCCGCGGCAATGATGGCGCCGCCCAGCCGGATCAGCGGCGTCACCTGCGCCTGCATCGCCAGCAGATCGAACCGGTCATACAGACGCAGCACGCCCGTTGCGGCGGCCTTCAATGTGAAAAGATTGACCAGGCTGTAGAGCGCCAGAAGCGGCGCGGTTTCAGGCGGCAATCCGGCGATGGGCGCCAGAACGAAAGCCAGCCCCGCGGCCAGCGCCGTCGACAGAAGGGCCCCGGCGGCGTCGGCCGCGAAGCAGACGCGCAGCAATCGCTGGAACGCGCCGGGACGATTGCGGGAAATATCATCCGCGCCATAGCGGATCACCGCCTGCCAGGACTTGAAGGAAACCAGTTCCGCAAAGGCCAACGCATAGGCGTGAATCAGGACCAGAACGCCCAGCTGTTGCGCGCCCAGCGCCTTGGCGGCGATGGCGAGATAGACAAGCCCCGTCAGACCCGCAGCGGTCTTGCCGCCGCCCAGCATGGCGAAATGCTTCAGAAGGCGGCGGAAGGAGCCCGTAGCCTCAACGCCGCTGCTCACGCCTTCCCCGCGGCGATCCGCCGGGCGAGTTCCAGATCAGACGGTTTGTCCACGTCGATGGCGGCTTCGGCATAGGGAATCAGGATTGGCCGCGCTTTTACGGCCAGCTTGCGGGAGGCCAGCGCGAACGCCTGATCCAGCGTCAGCAGGCCGGCGACATAGAGGAAAAGGGCGCGCACCCCGAAAAGCCGGGCCAGCTTGACCGGCGATTTGCGAAGCGCCTCGGCCTGTTTCCAGAACGCGAACACCCGGCCCGCCTCAGGCGTTTTCGCCGCGAAAAGATTGCAGCCGGAATAGGCGCCGCCGCGGAATTTCAGATAGGTGCGCTGAACGTCCGGATAGCGAGAGCGGATGGTGCGGGAATCCGCCAGCCCGACGGCCAGATCAATATTTTCATCATGCGCCGCGGCGATGAAATGCTTCAGAATGGCCGGGGTAAGCAGGGCATTGTCGGACGTGGTCACGACCAAGGGCGGCGCGCCGGCTTCGCTGTTCAGCACCGCCAGCGCCGTGGCGGGCGCGCCGTCCGCCGTTCCGACCACCGATAACGGTTTGGACGTCAGGCCTTCCAGCGCCTCCGGGGGCGTGGCGGCGTCGGCGGCGACAATCACCCGGTCAATCCATGGGGTCTGGTCGATCGCGCCCAGCACGCGGGCGATCAGGCTGGTCCCGCCGATCTCCGCAAAATGCTTGGCGGCCAGCCCTTCAGCGGCGGCCAGAGGGTCGCCGGGCCGCGCGCCGGCCAGAACCAGCGCCGTCCAGCCCTGCCGGGATGTGTCGTCTTCGCTCACGGCAGCGCCTTCTCATAAATGCGGTAGGTTTTATAGGCGGGCGCGCCGAAATGTTCGTTGATCCGGCAGAGCGCGGTGTTCTTTTCCAGAACCCAGGACATCTCGACCTCGTCGAACCCCTGCTCGACAAAGGCGTCGGCGATCTCCTGCAACAGATAGAAGGTCACCAGGGAGCCGAAGCGGGTGTTCAGGTGATCGGCGTGAACGCCGAACAGCGGCAGGCGAACGCTGCGCGGCCCTTTCACCTTCAGGCGGTAAAGCAGTTTCGACCAGCCGAAAGGAAGAAGCCGGCCGTTCAGGCCGCGCGCGAGCTCATTGACGTTCGGCAGCAGGATGGCGAACCCGACAGGCTCGCCATTCAACTCTGCGATACGCCCCATATCGGCGGTCAGAAGCGGGCGCATTTCACTGATTGCGTGGTCAATTTCCTCGTCCGTGAACGGGATGAAGCCCCAGTTCCCGGCCCATGCGCCGTTGAATATCATCAGGGCGTTGCGGACTTCCTCATCGAACCGCTTCATGTTCAGCGGACGGACAGTCAGACCTTCATGCTTTTTCGCGGCCGCAACCGCCCGGCGCATTGTGGGGGTGTCGTGCCCCTCCCCGCGATAAAGAAAAGCGAACGTATCAGCGGCCTTGGCATAGCCAAGCCGGTCCAGATGCCCGCCATAATAGGGCCGACCATGAGGCATCATGATCTGGGGCGGGGTGTCGAACCCGTCCACCAGCAGGCCGCATTCCTGATTGATGGTCCAGTTGAAAGGCCCCTGAACGCGATTGGCCCCGCGTTCGCGCAGCCAGGCTTCCGCCGCGCCGAACAGGCCGTCAAAGACGCTCTCCGAATCGATGCCTTCGATGAAGCCGAAATGGCCAAGGCCGGAACCCTGATGCGCCTCGGCCAGCGGATCGATCTGCGCGCTGATGCGGCCGACCGGCTCTCCGCCGCGGCGGGCCACCCACATGGCGTGCTCCAGCCGCGCCATGGCCGGGTTGGATTTGGGAGAAAGGTGCTGTTTGCGTTCGAACAAGAGCGGCGCGCGCCATGCCGGATCGTCCGCATAGACGCGCCAGGGCGCGCGGATGAAGTCGTCCAGAGCGGACGAGGTTTCCACCCGCGATATCGTCAGGGACGGATCAGGCGTTTTCTGAAGCATGATCGCGCGCAGGCCGGTCGCCGCTCAGTTCCGCCACCCAGGGATAGCGCTCCGCCTCGGCGGCGTCATAGCCCAGATTGCGCGCCGTGGCGCTGCGCGGGCGGTCCGACATCTCCGGATAGTGCGTTCCGAAGAAACGATCCCAGCTGAAATCGATGATGCCGTAATTGCCGGACTCATCATGGAAATGATGCGCCAGATGCTGCGCCTTGATCCGCTTCATGAACGCCGATTTCGGATTGAAGGACAGATGCTGCGTGCAATGGAAAAATTCATAGACGCAGGTCACCGCCATGCCCGTCGCCGCGGCGGAGAGCGCGCCGGCCGCCCCGCCGATCAGCCAGCCGATCGGAAACGTGATGGCCAGGATCGTGGGGATCGTGGTGTGCAGACCGCCGAACAGCACGCCCATATCGTTCGGATAACGGTGATGATCGTAATGCACGCGCTTCCACAGGGCCGCCGTGAATTGCGACTTGTAGAGCAGGCGGCTGTGCAGGATGAAGCGGTGAATCAGGTACCAGGCCAGCGAATAGACCGCCACGGCCGCGCCAACCGACAGCGCCACCCGCAACGGATCGGGGTTCACGAAGAAGACCCCGGCGCTGAAAATGGCGATCAGGACCAGATAGATCTGCACCCCCGGATAGGTGACATAGGCGCGCACGAGGTCGCGCATAGTCATGCGGTTCAGCAGGTAGTCCTGACGTTTCCAGGCATCAAAACCCAGCATTGGTCCGTCCCCGAAGGCAAAATCGTGACTGTTTTATGTAGACCGGCGGCCAGTGTCGACCGCGGCGCGCCGTTTACTTCTTCAGCGAAATGGTGATCGCGGTCTGCCCCGGACCGGCTTCAAAATCGGCGTCGTCCAGCTGCGGCGCGCGCGGTTTGAAACCCGGATTGGTGGACAGCCCCCAGGGTTCGGCGGGCAAGCCAATGAAATTCTTGTCGAAATCGCGGTTTCCATTGACATCGTGATAGATCCCGACGCCATAGGTTCCGGGCTCAAGGTCCGAGAAACAGAATTGCACATAGGCCGCGTCGGCGGGCACCCGCACGCGCGCTAGCTTGTTTCCCTTCTTCAGGAAATGTTCGGGCACGTCATCATGCAGGTCGGCCACGATCTGACCGTCGCGCTTGTTGATATTGTCGACGGTGACATGAATGCGCGGGGATGGCCCTTCGCAGAACGGATCCCCCGTTGCGCGCGATGTCGACACCTCTTCCGCCTCGTACCGATCGGCGTTATCAGCGGCGGCGGCGCCCGCAAGGAACAGGGCGGCCAAAGACCCGCCAAGGGCTTTCGCTCTCCAACTCATGACACTAACGTGACCTCTCGCAACTGACTTGTGCGGCGGCTGCATTACCAAGCAAGACCCAGACCGCTTAACAGATAGGCGTTCGTTCAAGGATTAACAGCGCTCTTACCGTGACGACACTGGACCGCTATTTCATTGCCCGCGTTATTCGCATTACCGCGGCGCTGACCGGCGTTGCGCTGCTGGCGCTGATGCTGGAGCGCATGCTGCGTGTCCTGGATCTGGTCGTCAACGCAGAGAACCTAGCCATACAAGTTGCCCAAATTATGGGCACGCTGATGCCGCATTATCTGGGCATTGCGCTGCCTACGGCGTTTTTCCTCGGGGTGCTTCTGGTTTTGCAACACGCCAGCCGCTCCAACCAGATTTCGGCGCTGCAATCGGCGGGCGCGAGCCTGACCCGGATCGTTGCGCCCTTCATGCTGCTGGCCGGACTGCTGGCGATGATTTCCTTCTTCCTGTTCGGGGTTTTGCAGCCACAGGCGCGATACACATACCGCGCGCTGACCAATGCGGTGATGACCGAGACCCTGGAGGCGGCCATCCGGCAGGGCGCGTTTGTCAGCATGGGCGACCGCACGGTATTCGCCGAACAGTCCAGCCGCAGCGGCGGAAATCTGGAACAGGTCTTCGTTTATGAGCAGCGCGCCGCAGGCGATGACGTGGTGCTGACCGCGCCGCGCGGCGTGATGACCCGGACCGAAAACGGCATGGCCAGCATGATCGAGCTGCGCGACGGCCAGACATCGAGTTTCGGCAAGAACGGCGAACTGCAGGGGCAGGTGTCGTTCGGGGCGCTGGACTGGACCCTGACAGCCTCCGACGAGGGCATGTTCCGCGAGCGCGGGGCCGATGAGCGCGAAATGACGATCAGCGAGGTCTGGCGCACGCTGGGCGATGCCGAGACGGACGAGGAAACCATGATGTTGCGGGCCGAACTTGATGGCCGGCTGGCGCGGATTTTGATCGTTTTCATACTGCCCATATTCGCCGCCCCGCTGGCGCTCAATTCCGGCCGGACCGAACAAAGCGCCGGACTGGCGATCGGGCTGGTCCTGCTGATCACGGTGTTCGAGCTGATCGAACTGGGCGAATCCCTAGTCAAGGAAGGCATCATGCCGCCCTTCCTGGGTATATGGGCGCCGCTGGTGATGTTCGGCGCGCTGAGCGTCGCGATGTTCTATCGCGTGGCCTACACCAATAAGGAGCCGCCGCTTTTCATGGCGTCCGAGATGATCGGGCGCATCCGCTTTCTGCTGAGCAAGCCTGAATGATCGGCACGCTTTCCCGATATCTTCTGCGCTTCGTGGCGCCGCGCTTCATTCTGGTCTCGGTCGGCGTGACGGCGCTGGCGCTGTTGCTGGACACGGCCAATAACGGCGACCAGCTGTGGGATGATGGCGGTCTTCTGGCGCTTGGCCGTTACGCAATGCTGCGCGCGCCTTCGATCTTCACCAGCCTCAGCGTGTTTTCCGCGCTGATCGCCATTCTGATCACCCTGACCGAACTGGTGCGGCGTAGCGAGCTGGTCGCGCTGATGGCGGCGGGGTGGTCTCAGCGCAATCTTCTGGCGGCGTTCGCGCCCGCCATGATCCTGATGGCCGTCGCGCATTATGTCGTTTCTGACTTCGCCCTGCCCTCCGCCACGCAGGGTCTGCGAGACTGGGGGTTCGAGGAGGAACTGGATCGCGCCGGAGACTCCCTTTGGCTGCGGACAGGCGAGAACGTGTTCCGGATCGGTGGCGTGGATACGCACGGCGCGATGTCCGACGTATCGGTTTTCCATCTTTCCGAAGCCGGCGTACTGGACCGGCGGATCGATGCTGAAAGCGGGCGCTATGAGGATGGCGCGTGGCAATTACAGAACCAGAGCGCCACAGGGGACGAGGGAGCGGATATCGCAGCGCCGCAGACCATTCCCCTGCCTTTGTCGCCGGTGCGGCTGAGGCGGCTGGCCAGCGATCCGCGCAGCCTTTCACTCGCCAGTCTCAACGACCTTGTCGCCGCCGAGACATTTGGCGCGCGGCCGCCGCATGTCTACCGGCTCTACCGCCAGCGCAAGGCCAGCCAGATATTCAGCATCCTGATCATGGTCTGCCTGGCCGTGCCGCTGGTTCAGCGTTTTCAGCGGCAGGACGCCACGGCGCAGATTCTGGCCAGCGGCATCGCGCTGGGCTTTGTCTATCTGGCGCTGGACAGTTTCTTTGTCGCGCTGGGGGAGGCCGGGATCCTGCCCATTGTCATGGCCGCCTGGGGGGCGACAGGCCTTTTCGCGCTCGTCGCCGGGGCCATGATGCTCAATCAGGAATCCCTCTGACCGTGACCGTCCGCATTGGCTATCTCCGCAATGCGCTCAGCCAGCGCAACCGCGGCCGCGGCGCGCCGGCGGATGCGGTGAACGCGGATTTTCGCGTTCTGGAATCGATAGATCAGCTTGATGCGCACCTGCAGGCGTTTGCCGACGCCGGAATTGAAATCCTGATCATTGATGGCGGCGACGGGACGGTTCAGGCCGTTCTGACCTGGATCTATGGCGGCGATCGGGGCTGGCGGCCGCGTCTGGCTGTGGTTCCGGGCGGAATGACCAATCTGATCGCTCATGATGTCGGCCTGAAAGGCGATCCCGGCGAGGCGGCCATGCGGCTGTCCCGCGGCGGCGGCGAGCTTGCGACGCGGGCTGTCATGCGCGTTCGTCACGGGGCAGAGATCCATTGCGGCATGTTCTTTTCCGCAGGCGCGCCGCTGAGCACCATCGAACTCTGCCGGCGGGATATCCATTCCAAGGGGTTTCAGGCGTCTCTGGCCGTCGGCGCGACGCTGGCCTTTGTCGCGGGGCGGCGGATGCTGAACCCGACGCGCGAGGACGAAATTTTCCGCCCCTACCAGATCGCCGTGACCCCGCCTGACGGGGAAACCGACACCGGGCCTCAATTGCTTTTCATGGCCGCCACGACAGACGGGCTGATGGTCGGCGCCAATCCGTTCTGGGGCGGTGACGGCGCGATCAAGGCGACCTGGGCGCACTATCCCGCCAAACGCTTTCTGCGCCGCCTCCCGGCCCTGTACCGGGGGCGGGAGCCAAAGGGCGACGACGTCTATCAAAGCCGCTCCGGCGACCGCTTCAGCCTGAGAACCGGGGAACCCTTCATTCTGGATGGTGAAATTTACTCCGCGCCGGAGGATGGCGAGATCATTCTGGATCACGCCGGCGATGCCGAGTTTGTGCGATGAGCGCGCTCCTCAATCTGCGCGCGCTGGTGGAGGCGCAGCTCTCACAACCCCTGCCGCCGCGCCTGTCACCCTTTCTGGCGGCGGTCCTGAAACGCTGGCCGGATGCGGTTGCGGTGCTGTTCTATGGATCGGCGCGGCGGGAATCCGGCAACCCGGAAAAAGAGCCCGATTTCTATATCCTGTTCGAGCGCAACCGGGACAGCGGACAAGGCGCGCCGGCGGCGCTGGCCAATGCCGCCCTTCCGCCCAACGTACGCTTCCTCCAGATCGAGGAAGGCTTCGCCAAATGCGCCCTGATGACGGTCTCGGCGTTTGAACGCGAGGCCAGTCGCGGATTTGCTTCGGTCATCTGGGGGCGGTTCGCGCAGCCCTCAACGCTGGTCTACGCCGCCAATGAAGATATTCGCGACCGCATTGCCGGGGCCTGCACGATGTGTGTCGAGCGTTTCCTGCGCAACGCCGCGCCCCTGACAGAACCGGGCGATGACGCCGAGACTCTGTGGGTGACCGGGCTGATGGCCTCTTATGGATCGGAATTGCGGGCGGAAAGCGCCAACCGGCCCGCCGAACTGTTCGATGCGGACAGCGCCTATTACCGCATGGCGGCGCAGCATTTTCTGGACGCCACCCCGGACGCCCGGCAGGGGCGGGCCAGCGCCGCGCGGCGCTGGGCGGCGCGCCGCATCTGGGGCAAGGCGCGCACCATGATGCATGTCACCAAAGCCGCTTTTACCGTGGGCGAAGGCGGGCTGGATTACGTGCTGTCAAAATTGTCGCGCCATTCGGGCGTAGAGATCGAGCCAACCGCGTGGCAGCGGGCGCATCCCCGGCTTGCCGCGCCCGGCCTGGCCTGGCGCCTGTGGCGGAAAGGGGCGTTCCGCTAGAGCGCCGCTGTGGCCTCGGCCAGCTCGGGCATGGAGGCCAGATGCGCCTGCGCCGCCTTGAATGCGTCCGCAATGGCGTCGATTTCATCGAACGTATGGGCCGCGGACACGCTGAGCCGGATCAGGGAGGCGCTGTTGGGCGTGCCCGGCGGAATGGCGAGATTGGCGTAAACCCCCGCTTCAAGCAGCGCATTCCAGAACAACACCGCCATGGCCCGGTCCGGCAGGCGTACAGCCACCACCGGCGACGGGTCGGCGCAGAGATCATGGCCCTGTTCCGCCAGCGCGGCGTGAAGACGCCGGGCGTTCTTCCAGAGCGACTCCCGAAGATCTTTCCGCTCTCGTATCGCCCGCAGCGCCGAACGCGCGCCCGCGATGCTGGAGGGCGCGGGCGAAGCGGTAAACATATAGGGCCGGCTTGCGACGCGGATCAGGTCGAACATCTCATGGTTGGACGCGCAAAAGCCGCCGATCGAGGCAAGGCTCTTGGAGAAGGTGCCGGTATAGAAATCAACCTGGTCCATGACGCCCTGCGCTTCCGCAACGCCGCGGCCGGTATCGCCGAAAACGCCGAAGGAATGTGCCTCGTCCACCATCAGCATGGCGCCGCCTTCATGCGCGGCGGCGGCCAGCTCATCCAGCGGCGCGATATCGCCGAACATGGAATACATGCCCTCGACCACCACCAGCTTGCCGCGGCCGGCGTCCGCCCGGCGCAGGCGTTTGGCCAGATCCTCGGCGGAATTGTGCCGGAACCGGATCGTGCTGGCGCCCGACAGCTTGCAGCCGTCATAGATGCTGGCGTGGCAATCCGAGTCGATGAAGATCATGTCATCGGCGTTGGCCAGCCCGGACAGCGCGCCCAGATTGGCCGTATAGCCGGTGGAGAACACCATCGCCGTCTTGTAGCCGAGGAAGTCGGCCAGCGCCGCTTCAAGGTCCCGGTGAAGGTCATAGGTGCCGTTGGCCAGGCGCGAACCGGTTGTTCCGGTGCCAAAATCGGCGACCGCCTGTTGCGCAGCTTTTACGCCGCCTTCATCCAGGGTCAGGCCGAGATAGTTATTGGAGCCCGCCAGGATCGTCTGCCGGCCTTCTATAATCGCCTGGGTCGGCGAGACGATTTTTTCCAGACACACGCCAAAAGGGTCGCGGCCCGCTTTCAGGATAAGCTCGCGCTGGGCTTCGAGCCCCTTATACTTGTCGAACAGGCTCATCCCGCTTCCCCCCGCTTGATGGCGTGCACAGCCTCTGTCAGTTCCCGCACCGTCCGGATTTCGCTGATCACGTTGATCGGGAAGCTGATGTCGTAAACGTCCTCGACTTCCATTACGAGATCCATAACGGCGATGGAATCGAGCTCCAGCTCGGTCGCGATATCCGTCTCGGGAGTCAGCTTGACGTTGTGCTGGTTGAAAGGCTCAAGCGTTTGCAGGATCCGGCGGTAAACGAGATCGTCCGCAAGATCGGCGGATTTTGTCTGAGCGTTAGCAGTCGACATGCCTAAAGAGTCTCCAGGGTACGGGTCAGGCCGCGCTCAAGGGACATGCCCGCGCGCCAGCCGGTTGCGCGTGTATAGGCATCATCGCTCACTGTCCAATCCGGGTGAAACAGTTCGCGCACCTTTCCGCGCGTGAAAATTGATGGCCGGCCCGTCATTCTAGCCGTGAAACCGGACAGATCAGCCGCCAGATCGGCAACAGGGCGCGGCGTGGCGACCAGCCGCACGCGCCGCCCGCAAACGCGCGACGCAGCAGCAGCAAGGCTGCGCCAGCTGCAGGCTTCCCCGCCGCCGGAAACCTCATAGACGCCAGAGGGGTCGCCGGATGCGCCGACGGCGGCCGCAAGCGCGTCCGCCGCGTCATCGACATAGAGAAGAGAAAAGCGCGCATCACGGCCCGGTTCGGGAAGCAGACCCATTTGCATGGCCTGCATCAGCGGCGCGGTGTTCCGGTCGCCCGGCCCGTAGATTGCGGGCAAACGTAGCGTCATCACCTGCATCCGGTCTCCGGCGTTCCGCGCGGCCTGCTCGGCCGCCCGCTTTGTGGCGGCGTAATCGGAGAGGCCGGGTTCGCGCGCCGCCAGCGACGAGGCGAGAATGAAACGCCGGACGCCCGCCTTTTCCGCCGCGCGCGCCAGGCGAGCGGTTCCGATGACATTGATCCGGTGAAGATCGCCGCGCGCCATGCCGCCCAGCGCCGCAGCGCAATGGACGACCGTTTCCGCGCCAGCCACCAGTTCGTCGAGCGCGGATTGATTATCCAGATCGCCCGTAATGACCCGCGCGGGGCTTTCGGCTTCGAAACCAGAGGGGTTGCGTACAAGACAGCGCACGGGCCGGCCGCCCTCGAGGAACCGGTCAAGCAGGGCGCGGCCAACAAAACCGGTCGCCCCCGTCAGTGCGACCGCGCCATTTTCGTCTGGCGCGGCGCTGGTCACTCGGCGGAGCTCGCGTAGGCCACGCTTCGCGGCGGGGCCGCCGTTTCGAACGCGCCGGCGAGATAGCGCGCCTTGACCTTGGCGCGGCTGAGCTTTCCGGAAGAGGTCAGAACCATGGCCTTGGCCGGCGCGACAACCACTTCAGCGGGCACGCCCACCACGGCCTGCACCGCGGCGCGGGCGCGCTGGGTCAGTTCCTCGCGCTCCTCGTCCGAACGGGAACCGGCGGCGACAACCGTCACGATGCGCTCGTCGCCCTCATGGTCTTCGATTGAGAAAGCCGCGACAGATCCGGGCCGCACGGCGGGAAGCTTTTCGACCGCCCATTCGATGTCCTGCGGCCAGATATTGCGGCCATGATACAGGATCAGGTCCTTGCTGCGCCCGGTGACGAACAATTCGTCATTGGCGAGATAGCCCATGTCGCCAGTATCCATCCAGCCTTCCGCGTCGATCAGGCGCGCGGTGGCGTCCGGATCGCCGAAATACCCACGGCAGACACTGGGGCCGCGCGTAAAGATATGGCCCACTTGCCGCTGCTCGGCGCGGCGGCCCGAAGGCGTACGGATTTCGATGGAATGGCCGGGCATCGCGTGACCACAGGAGACAAAGCGGCGGACGCCGCCCTGCGCATTGGCCGCCGCCGTGGCGGCTTCACCCGTCGCGATGAAGCGCGGCAGATCAATCATGTCCACGGCCGGGGCGCGGCTCATATCGGCAAAGCTGACGGCCACGGTCGATTCCGCGAGGCCATAGCTGGGCATGAAGGCGGTGGCGGAAAAGCCGTTGGCCTCGAACGCCTCGGCGAAGCGGTCCAGAACTTCGGAGCGCACCATGTCGCCGCCAATACCGGCAATGCGCCAGCTTGAAAGATCCAGATCATTCAGATCCGAGGCCGCGGCGCGGCGCGCGCAAAGATCGTAGCCGAAAGTCGGGCTGTAAGAGATCGTGCCGCCGGTTTCGGACATCAGGCGCAGCCATGTCAGGGGACGGCGCACGAAGTCGAAGGTCGAGAGATAACTGACCGGCATCTGGCACATCATCGGCGCCATCGCGAAGCCGACCAGGCCCATATCGTGATACATCGGCAGCCAGGAAACGGCGCGGTCATCCGGGCCGCATTTCAGGCCATGACGCACGATGCCGGCAATATTGCTGACCACGTTGCGGTGCGTGGAAACCACGCCCTTCGGCGCGCTGGTGCTGCCCGAGGAATACTGGACGTAGCAGATATCATCGGCGGTGATTTCCGGCAGCGGCGCGGGCGGTCCCTGCAGCGCGTCCAGCTCATCATAGGTCGCGGTGAAAATGTCGTCGCGATTGGCGTAGGATTCGAAGACCTTGCCGAATTCCTTTGGCGCGAAGAGCGCGCTGGCGCCCGCGCTGTCCAGCATCTGGGCGAGCTGGGATTCAAAATTCGCGGCGCCGCCGAGATTGAACGGCAGGGGAAGCGGCACCGGCGCAAGACCGGCATACTGGCATGCAAAGAAGGCGGTTAGGAATTGCGGCCCGGTTTCGGCCAGAAGGGCGATCCGCTCCGTCCGGCGAAACCGCGCGCCCAGCTGGGCGGCCATGGCGCGGGCGCGCTTGCGTAATTCGGAATAGGGAAGTTCGGAGACGAGATTGCCCCGCCCGTCGTAAAAACTGTATCCGGAATCGCCCTGCGCGGCGTAATCCAGACCTTCTGTCAGCACGCCGAACTCCGCCGGCCGAAAATCAATCCGGTTCGTCGAGTTATTCACAAAAATTACGCCCCTCTGATCACGCATCTGTCACAGGGCCGCGTTATCCACGAACCTGCAAGCTTCCGGATGTATGGTCTCATCCGGGCAATTCCAGACGCGTACTTTCCCCGCTTTACAGCGATTGGCCCCCGCCAACGCGAAACTAACCATACATTGTTAGTGTGTGTAACGCTTTTGCGAAAGGGGGCGGCCGGAAAACTTTTGTTTCAAAACAATCACATCGTTTTGAAATATCTGTGTCAGAGCTGGCGGGCAAACCTGTTTCACAGGCCCAGACCCCACCCCTTCGAACGCGCTTGGCGACCGATCAATTTTCCGGGGCGAACAGGCGCTCGACGTTCTTTACGTCCTCGACCGTATCCATTTCCGCCCATTTCTTTCCTTCGATGGAACAGGCGCTGACCATGCCGCTCTTGGCCAGGTCATCCACGGCGCGCAGGAACCAGGATTTCAGGCCTTCCGGCCGGTGGAGCAACTCATTCACCGCGCGCCAGAAAATCTGCGGCCCCGGACCGACGAAACGCAGCAGACCGATGGACTCCCCGTCCACGCGGTTAACGTCCAGCGCCTTGGAAATCGCCAGAACCTTGCCGTTCTGAAGCTGCACCTTCATGTCATCGGCGTCATAGGCGTCCTTGATGTCGATGGTGACGGTGATCGCCGCCTCGGACGCGCTCATCAGGCGCTTGGGGATTGCCGCCTCGAACATCGTGTCGCCATTGGCGAGGATGAAGTCCTGATCGAAATACTCCTTCGCCATCCAGACACTGGCCAGATTGTCGGAGACCTCGAAAAACGGATTATAGATATTGGTGATATTCAGCCCGTCCGCGCGGGCGTCGCGGATAACTTCGTCCACCATGTCGGGGCGATAACCCGTCACGACGCCGATATCGCGAATTCCGCATTCGGCGAAAATATCCATCTGGCGGCGCAGGAAGGGTTTCCCGCCAATGTCGATCAGGCATTTCGGGCGGTCTTCGGTCAGCGGCAGCAGGCGAGAGCCGCGGCCAGCCGCCAGGATCACAGCCTTCATGAATGGTCCCCGTGTTGAACGTGCGGCCCTGTTTCTTTCATCCAGTCCGCAATCGTCAATCCATGTTTCTTCGCCTCACGCGTCAGCCGCGCGTCGGGATTCACCGCCACGCCGCAATCGACCCACAGAAGCAGCTCCAGATCGCTATAGTGATCGGAATAGAATTCGATATGCGCCGCGTCGCGCTGCGGCCCGTATGCGGCCAGAACCTGCCGCATTTTTTCCGCGGCGAGGCAGTTGGTTCCGTCAATCTGCGGCGCCGCAGCGCCCTCCGGCCAGATCGTGCGCGTACAGATCAGCTCATCCATGCCCAGCCGGTCGGCGATAATGCGCGCATAAATATCCACCGAGGCGGTCGCGATCATGGTGCGGCGCCCTTCCCGGTCCACGCGCGACAGCGTTGCGCGCGCGCCGGGGCGCAGGCCGTTTTCAATGAGGCGGTCCACGAAATCCTCCGCGGCGCGGTCCAGCTCGCCGGGCGTCATGCCGCTCATCACGATCTTCATGCCGGCGTTTTTCAATGCCTCGCGGCCGTTGCGGCGCGCCAGCCAGCGCAACATCATCCCTGCCAGCCGCGGCGCGCCGGCCAGCAGCCGCCCCCGGCGGCGCAATACAAAGAGCAGGAACAGCGTCCATGTCGGACGAATGGTCAGGGTCTTGTCGAGATCGAAGATCGACAGGCGCGTGCGGGCCCCGGTCATGCGCTCTGATCGTCGGCCAGCCAGGAGGTCAGCGTCTTGCCCTGCGCGCGAACGGCCAGCGCCATGAGAAGACGCGCCAGATGGAAAGCCACCGATACGGCCGTCCATATACCGACAATCACCAGCCCGATATCGGGCCGCAGCGCCAGCGCGCACAGCGTCAGGATGATCAGGTTCGGATTACGGCGCGTGGTGATCAGGCGGAACCAGGAGTCTATCCGCTTCCAGATATGGATGTGGAAGCGGCCAATCACCTTGAACAGCCCCTCTATCGCCCGGCCGAGCACGTAACCGATCAGCGTCGCGCCGAGCGCCCAGTCCATCAGCGTGGTGTCCGCCACCGCGTCATGCAGGCCGACCCACCAGGCCCAGTACCAGAATGGCGGGCTGATCAGGTCAATGCCGTGGTCGAACCGGTCGCCCCATTTTGAAGAGGTCAGCGTCACCCGCGCCAGCTTGCCGTCCACCGTGTCCAGAAACGTCATGCCCCAGGCACAGGCCAGCCCGGCGGCGTAGAGCCCCTCCCAGAACAGGAAGAAGGCCGCGATGGTCAGGACCAGGCCGACAGTGGTGACAGTGTTGGGCGCGATCTTGCGGTTGGCGCACCAGTGCGTGACCCAGCGCGCCGGACGCGGCCAGGCGTATTTGGTAACCAGATCGGTCACGCCCTTATAGGCGCCGTCATAGAGCCGCCGCTCGATCTGATCGACCGGCGTGAAATGCAGGGAGCGCGCAAACGGCGTGCGCCGCTTGCGCAGCACGGGGTCGTAAACCGCTGTCAGCTCATCCAGACCCACAGGCTTGTAGCCCGCGGCTTGCAGCGCCGCCTTATCGGCCGGCCGGCCGATCATGCCGGCTACGGCGTCGTCCGCTTCATCCGCGGCATGCACCGCGGCAAGATATTCTCCGGCGCCGGGTTCTGGCTCTATCAGCAGGGCCGAGCGCGGTTCGGCCATCAGGCCCTTGGCCAGCGCCGCGTCAAAAACCCAGTCCGCCGCGACAAGTATTTCGCCCGCCCCGCTCCAGCCGCTGAAGAGGCGCCGGTGACGGGCTTCCGCATCCAGCCCCCAGATCCGGATCGGGCATTCGCCGGCAATCCGCAGACGGGGCTCAGGCGAAAGGGTCGAATCTGTCGCTGTAGCGTCCATAATGGCGGAAATACGAGGCGCAGACGGGAAGATCAATGACGCAGACACAAGGCGGCGTGAACGCCACGATAGAGAAATTCGGCTTTCCACACACCCGGATTGCGGAGACGCAACACTGGATGGTGCTCCTAAGGCCCAAACAGGCGACGCTGGGCGCGCTTGTTCTGGCGGCCAAACACGGCGCGGAAGCCTTCGGAGACCTGCCCCCGGCGGCCTTCGCCGATCTGCAGGAAGCGACCGGAAAAATCGAAACCGCGCTGTCAGCGGCGTTCGGATATCAGAAGCTCAATTATCTGATGCTGATGATGGTGGACCCGCACGTGCATTTCCACGTCCTGCCCCGTTACGATTCCGATGCGCATTTCGAGGGGCGGGTGTTCGAGGATCCGGGCTGGCCCGGGCCGCCGGACCTGAAAACCGCGCCCGATCTGGACGAGGCGGCGCTGGAGGCGATCCGTCTGCAGATCGCCTCCCGCTGGCCCGGCTAGACCTTTTCGATAAATTGCGGCGCGATCTGGTAGTTGCGGGCAAGGCGCAGCTTTTCGAGAACCAGCAGCATCGTGCCGTTATAATCGACAAGGCGGTTTATGATGCCTTTGCGGGGGCGATGAAGGATGCTGCGCGGGAAGGCGTGATGATGTTCGTGGAAAGCCTCGCCGCCCGTCAGAACCGCCAGAAGCCACACCACCCAGGCCGGGGCTTTCATATGGCCAACCACATTCACGCCCAGCGTTGTCGCGTGAAACTGGATGGCGCGGCCGATAATCGCTGCTGTGTGCAGCATCAATGTCAGCAGGATTGAACCGCCCAGAAGGAAAACGATCAGATAGATCGCCGCCGGGATCAGCAGGTGAACGATGGCTGAGATCGGCAGGTAATGCTGATCGAAGAAACTGACGATACGGCTGCGCGCCAGGCGCTTGGCCATCGGACGTTTCACATCTTCCGGGTCACGCCACAGGATCCAGCCCATCCAGGCCCAGAATTTCCCCTCCGCCGGATTATGCGGATCACCCGGCTGGTCTGAATGGCGGTGATGCTGGGAGTGATAGTTCACCCAGTCCTTGAGCGAGCCCTGCATGGCAATGACGCAATTGATGACGACCATCAGTTGCGCCGGCGCCCGCAATTCTCCCGCATTATGCTGGATGACGCGGTGCAGAGGCCCGATGCCCTGATTACAGATGAAGACGGTCAGCGCCGTGACCGCGATACAGATGGGGAAATACCACCAGGCCAGGTGCAGGCCGGAAAAGGCAAACCCGGCAATGACCGCGCCGATAAAGCCCAGCACGCCAAGCGCGGGATAAATGATTGCGGAGAACAGGCTGGGAATATCGAAATGCCGCCAAGTCCGTTTGATCTCTTCGGCGCGCGGCAGGCGTATGGGTAGCTGGCTCATCGTGTCTTCATCCAGATGCGCCCCGGGACGGGCGCGGTTTACGTTAAAGGAAACCGGAAACGGCTTTCAGGCCGCCATGGCGCGGTGTCCAGAGGTGCATTCTGCGCACCCCAAACGAGGCGCGCAATGGCGGAAGCCGGGCGCTTCTTCTTGAAAAATTCAGGCGCTTTACAGGGCCTCCCGCGCCATCAATTTGTATTTTATTGTATGCCTATCGTGCCAATGCGGCGCTTTTAAGCGCAGGCTAAACCCTGATTCACGAGGTAGACTTGATCTAAACACGCCTGAAAAAAAATCAGGCGCGTTCGCAGAGACATATACTCATGTTTTGCTTTACAGGGGGGCTAACCGCCTCCGGCTGACACTTGCCTGACGGCGGCGCGCCAGCCAGCGCGTTTCCGGTTCCTTTCAGACTCCGGCATGCACGGGCTGAACGTCCGGTCGGCGCGCCAGAGCGCGCGCCCCTCCTCCAGTGATTCGTAAAGCCCGGCTCCCAGGCCCGCCAGAAAGGCGGCGCCCCAGGCCGTGGTTTCGGTATTCACCGGGCGCACCGTCTCTACTCCGCAAAGATCGGCCAGACGCTGCAGGAAGCGGTCATTGGCCGCCATGCCGCCATCCACCCTCAGCGTCCGGGTTTCGATTGCATCCCCGGCCATCGCGTCCAGCAGGTCCCATGTCTGATAGGCGGTGGACTCCAGCGCCGCCTGCGCGATTTCCGCCCGCCCCGATTCCCGGCTCAGCCCCACGATGGCGCCGCGCGCGTCCGGGTCCCAATGCGGCGCGCCAAGACCGGAGAAGGCCGGAACCAGATAGACCCCGGAATCGTCGGACGCCGCTTCCGCCAGCGCATTGATCTCCGGCGCGCGCGCGATCAGGCCCAGCCCGTCACGTATCCACTGTATGGTCGCGCCGGCGGAAAGAACCGACCCCTCCATCGCGAATGTCGTCTTCCCGTCCAGACGATAGGCGACCGTCGACAACAGCCGACTGGCCGACCGCGTCATCGTCTCCCCCGTATTCAGCAGCAGGAAAGCCCCGGTTCCGTACGTGCTTTTCATCTCGCCGGGGAGGAAGCAGGCCTGGCCGATCGCGGCGGCTTGCTGGTCCCCGGCAACGCCGGTAATCGGCAAGGCGCGGCCCAGAAGCGCCTCGTCCACCATTCCGAACTCGGCCGCGCAGTCGCAGACCTCGGGCAGGCCGGATTCAGGGACGTTGAAAAGCTCCAGCAAGGACTCATCCCAGCGAGCATCCTCGAGCGCATAAAGGGAGGTGCGGCTGGCGTTCGTGGCATCGGTAAGGTGGCGCTGACCGCCCGTCAGCCGCCAGATCAGGAAGCTGTCGACCGTGCCGAAAGCCAGTTCCCCGCGCTCCGCCCGCGCCCGCGCGCCGGGGACCTGATCCAGAATCCAGGCGTATTTGGTCGCCGAGAAATAAGGGTCGAGAACCAGACCGGTTTTCTGCAGAACCGCGTCGCCATGACCGGCTTCCGCCAGCGCGCGGCATTGCGGCGCTGTGCGGCGGTCCTGCCAGACGATGGCGTTATGGATGGGCCGTCCGCTCTTGCGGTCCCAGATGATGGCCGTTTCGCGCTGGTTCGTGACCCCCGCCGCTACGGGCGACCACCCCCTGGCCTCGGCGTCCGCCAGCGCCTTGCGCGCGGTGGCCAGAGTCGTCGCCCAGATGACTTCGGGGTCATGCTCCACCCAGCCGGGCCGGGGGAAAATCTGTGCGAACTCCTGCTGGGATGTCGCAACCACGTCGCCCTTCAGCGAAAACACGATGGCGCGGGAACTGGTCGTTCCCTGGTCGATCGCCAGCAGGCAGGCGCGGTCTTCAGCCATGTTTGCTCCCCATGTCGTCCTGTCGCCATATTGGGGGTGATTGATGCCGCTCGCCAAGCCGCGCGCATGCGGGTTAGCCTCTCTGGCGCAAATCATATCGAAGGATTGGAACCGCCCATGTCCGACCCCGCCATTCCCACCGTCTTTGAAAGCCCCACGGGCGCGAAGCTGGCGCTATACCGGATGGCCGCGCAAGGCGAACCGCGCGGCGCGGTCCACATCAATCATGGTCTGGCCGAACACGCCGCCCGGTATGGTCCGTTCGCCGATTTCCTCGCCAGCCGCGGCTATCATGTTTACGCGCAGGATCATCGCGGTCATGGCCAGACCACCGCGCCGGACGCCCCGGCGCGGCAATTTGGCGGCTGGAACAAGGTGATGGAGGACGTCGCTGCGGTGAACGCCGCCATTCGCGAGGCCAATCCCGACCTGCCTGTCATCATTTTTGGTCACTCGCTTGGAGGAATCGTCGCGCTCAACCATCTGATGCGGGCGCCCGAAACGGTCGACGGGGCCGCCATCTGGAACTCCAACGCCTCGCTTGGCGCCCTGACGCTGGCCATGAAGGGGCTTTTGGGGGTGGAAGGACTTGTCGGCGGGAAAGGCCAACCCAGCGGGCTTATGAATGCGCTGACGTTTGCGGAATGGAACAAACGCTTCAAACCCAACCGCACGGATTTCGACTGGCTGTCGCGCAATCACGAAGCCGTCGACGCCTATGTCGCCGATCCGCTTTGCGGATGGCCGGCCTCTATCGCGCTTTGGCGGGATTTCGTCGCCGGAATTGAATATGCCCAATCCACAGCGCCACTGAAGAAAATACCGGACGGCCTGCCCATCCAGCTGGTGGGCGGCGGCCAAGACCCGGCCACCGACAATGGCAAGGCAATAGAAAAGCTGTCGCTTCGTATGAAGGATGCGGGGCTTGAAAACGTCCAGACCGCGATATTCCCGGATTCGCGCCATGAGACGCTGAACGATCTGGATCGGGAAGAAGCTTTCTCGCTGTTTGCCGACTGGGCCGACCGGGCGACGGCGGCCCGTCAGGCCTAGGACGCTTCGCGGATTTCGTCCGGCTTCTCGGCCGAGGCGGCGGCGTGGCTGAGCCCCAGTTCCACGCCTTTGCGCAGCGAACTCAGCAGGGTTTCCATGGCCACCGGCTTGGCGATGAAATCATCCATGCCGCATGCCAGTATCTGGTCGCGCGCCTCGTCAAAGGCGTCGGCGGTGACAGCGATGATGTAGATATCGCGGGCCGAACCCTTCATTTCGCGAATGGCGCGGGTCGCCGCCATGCCGTCCATGTTCGGCATCTGCTTGTCCATCAGAATGACGTCGAAGTCGCGGCGCTCCATCGCCTCAAGCGCCTTCTGGCCGTCTTCCGCAAACTCGATGCTGCGGACATTGCTGGAAAGCATGGCTTCAAGC
>NZ_JACESD010000035.1:0-31991 GCF_013911995.1 Euryhalocaulis sp. | reverse complement strand
TCCGAACGGTTACCGAAAAGCGCGGCTTATTCGGTTTCGTTGTCGCTGGCGTCGTCGTCTTGCGTTTCGGCGTCGTCGGTTTCGGCTTCAGGCTCTTCGCCTTCGGCTTCGTCCTGAGCCTCTTCCGCATCGACCGGGGGATTGCCTTCCGAGGCGTCCGCTTCGGCTTCGGCGGCGGCTTCTTCGCCGTCCGCGGCGGCGTCTTCAGACGCGGCTTCTTCGCCTTCTTCGGACGTGGCTTCGCCTTCCGCGGCGGCCTCGCCCTCCGCCGTTTCACCTTCGGCGGTTTCTTCCTCTTCCGGGAGCGGCTCCGGGAATTCCGGGGCGTCCGGGCTGATGGAGGCCAGATAGGCGATCAGATTGACCCGGTCCTCATCGTCGCGGATGCCGGCGAACGACATGGCCGTGCCCTGAATGTAACCGCGCGGGTTTTGCAGATACTCATTCAGGTTCTGATAGAGCCAGGGATTGTCGTAATCGGCCATGGCGCTGGAATAGTTGAACCCGCTGACCGAGCCGGCCTGACGACCCACCACGCCGTGCAGGTTCGGGCCCGTCAGCGCGCCGCCGCCGGCCTCGAACGTGTGGCAGGAGACGCATTTGCGGGATTGCGATTCGCCGGCGCTGAGATCGGCGTTGCGCAGCATGGCGCCCAGATCCAGAACTTCCTCTTCCGCAGCGCCGCCGGCGCCGAGGGTTTCGGGAACCTCGATCTTGTAGGCCGCTTCTTCCAGCTCATGCGGGTGATAGACCACGTGGCTGAGTTCTTTCAGGCCCAGAACAATCAGAAAGACGGCAAGAAGCGCGCCGGAGACTTTGGTGAACGTCATTCGCTTATCTCGAAACCCTATATCGCCTGAAATGCGGCGCCGGAATTTGAGCCGCGTGTTTGGCATGATGCGCATCGTTTCGCAACATGGCGGGGCTGCGCGAATGCGCCGCGCCCGCCCGGCGCTTGATAAGCGGCGCGGCGGCGCATAAGGCTCGACATAGTATGAAAACCGCGATTGTCATTCCCGCGCGCCTGGGCTCCACGCGCCTGCCGCGCAAGCCGCTGGCCGATATTGCCGGGCGGGCGATGATTCTGCGCGTGGCCGATGCGGCGAAGGCCGCCGATATCGGTCCGGTGCTGATCGCCGCGGGCGAGGAAGAGATTGCGGAGGCGGCGCGGGCGGCCGGTTATGAGGCCGTGCTGACCGATCCGGACCTGCCGTCAGGCACGGACCGGGCGCTGGCCGCGCTACAGGCTACGGACCCGGACCACGAATGCGAGGCGGTGATCAATCTGCAGGGCGATCTGCCCGATCTGGACCCGGCCGTGATCCGCGCCGCCCTGGAGGCGGTGACGGGCGCGGAGGGCGTGGATATCGGCACGCTGGCGACCGAGAACGCCGATGCCGCCAAGCGCGACGATCCCAATGCGGTGAAGGCGGTGCTGGCGCTGGAGGCCGGTGGACGGCGCGGGCGGGCGCTCTATTTCACGCGGGCCACGGCGCCGTGGGGCGAGGGCCCGATTTACAAGCATGTCGGGATATACGCCTTCCGCCGCGCGGCGCTGGAGCGTTTCTGCGCCCTGCCGCCCAGCCCGCTGGAAAAGCGCGAGCGGCTGGAACAGCTGCGGGCGCTGGAGAACGGGATGCGGATCGATGCATTGCTTATCGATGATGCGCCCGATGGCGTGGATACGCCGGAAGACCTTGAACGACTGAGAGCGCGATTGAGCGCCAAGGAGCAGTGACAGAATGATTTTATCGGCTGCCGCCCCCGAAGCGGCCGGGTTTTTCAACAATCCCGAACTGATCGATCTGGGCGTGGTCTGGGGACTGCGCGTGCTTTACGCGGCGGTCATTCTGATCGGCGGCCTGTGGATCGCCGGTTTCGTGTCCGGCCAGATCAAGAAACAGGCCCTGAAATCGGACCGGTTCGACAAGACGCTGGCCAATTTCTTCGCCTCGATCGTGCGCTATGCGCTGATGGCGGTGGTGATCATCGCCGTGTTGCAGAAGTTCGGCGTGCCGGTGACATCGCTCGTCGCCGTGCTGGGCGCGGCCACGCTGGCCATCGGCCTGGCGTTGCAGGGGACGCTGGGCAATGTCGCGGCGGGCGTGATGATCGTGATGATCCGGCCCTATCGCCTGGGCGATTTCGTGGAAATCGCGGACGCCAGCGGCACGGTTTCGGACATCAATCTGTTCTATACGGCGCTGGAAACCATCGGGAACGAGCATGTCTATGTGCCCAACGGGCAGGCTTGGAACGATGTGATCGTGAATTACTCGTCCAATGCGCGGCGCCGCACGACGCTGAATTTCGGCATCTCCTATGACGATGATATCGACCGCGCCATCGAGATCATGAAACAGACGGCGAGCGCGCACGAAAACGTGCTGGCCGATCCGGAGCCGTGGGTGGCGGTGAGCGGTCTGGGCGATTCTTCGGTGAACCTGGACCTGCGCGTCTGGGTGGAGCAGCCGAATTTCTTCCAGACCAATCGCGACCTGATCAAGCTGGTCAAGCAAGCGTTCGACCGCGAGGGCATCTCGATCCCGTATCCGCACCAGGTGGAGATCCAGAAGATCGTGGAAGTCCCGCAGGACGCCATTCCGCTGACCGTGAACGACGACCGGGAAGAGGGCGGCAAGGCCTGATTTCCAGACCCGTTCAAACACATGAAAAGGGCCGCCCATGCCGGGCGGCCCTTTCTTTATCGGCTGTCAGCGGGACTGTCAGGCCGCGCCGAGCTTTTCATTGTCTCCGACGCCGCGCGGCGGCTCGCCCGTCAGCCGGGCCTTGGCCCAGCCAAAAGCGGTGACCATCAGGCCGTTGGGGGCGTCCCAGTATTCGGCGTATTCGATGGAGATCTTGATGACGGCCAGATTGGGGTCGTCCTTGCCATCGGGGAACCAGGCGCGCGCGCCTTCGCTCCACAGGTCGTCGATCAGCGTCCTGTCTTCGGTGACCGAGGCCTTGCCCGAGACCGAGACATATTCCTGATCGCCCTTGTCGGCGAAGGCGAGATTGACGTGGCGGTCGCGGCAAAGCTCCCGCACCTTGCCGGAATCGTCGCGCGTGAAGCAGTAGAGAAATTGCCCGTCGCCTTCGCGGCGGCGCACCCACATCGGGCGGGACCGCAAGGAATGGCCGTCCTCGACCGTGGTGAGCATGGCGATCTGGATGTCCTCGATCAGCTCGAACAGTTTTTCGGTTTTTTCTTTATTGGTCTTGTCAGACATGTGTTTTCCCTTTCGTCAGCGAAACGCGACGCTGATTCAACGAAAGGGGCGGGGCTTTGTTCAGGCCCCGGCGTCGTCATGCGCATCTGCGCGCACCGCTTCGATCTCTTCGCCGGTCAGCTTGCCGGCGATGGCGTTAGCCAGCTTCGCGCGGATCGGGGCGTAGGCGGCCACAGCGTCGTCCTCGCCTTCTGAAATGCGGGACCGCTCCAGCCAGTAGGCGGACTTTTCCACGTCGCCGTCGACCAGGGCCAGCATCAGGGCGTGATAGACTTGCCCTTCCGTATCGCCGCGTTCGGCGGCTTTCGCGTACCACTCGGCGGCGGCCGGCTTGTCGGCGGGAACGCCGACGCCTTCATAGAGGGCGTGGCCGTAGAGCGTGGCGCCGGCGGGATGGCCGTTTTCGGCCGCGCGCTTGAAATAGTCCGCGGCGCGGGCGTCGTCCTGTTCGCCCGTATCTTCTTCCGACAAGACCACGCCGGCGCGATAGGCGGCGTCTGCGCCGCCTTCCTCCGCTGCGGTTTCCAGCAGCAGCAGCGCCTTCTGGCGGTCCGGCGGCCCGCCCAGCCCCTGCATGTACAGGCTTGCCAGATCAATGGCGGCTTCGGAACGGCCCGCGCCCAGCGCGCGGTCGAGATAGGAGCGGGCGTCAGCGGTGGTCAGGCCGTGTTCTTCCTCCAGCGCATAGGCGGCCAGCGCCATCAGGGCGTCGGGTTCGCCCTTCTTTGCGGCGGCGCGGTACCAGTTGATGGCTTTGACCTCGTCCCGGACGCCGCCGAGGCCGCGCTCATGCATGTAGCCGATCAGGGTCATCGCCTGGGCATTGCCCTCCGCCGCGGCGGCGGTGGCGGCGATCTGGGCGGTCTGGAAATCGTTCATGGCGTAGGCGGTCTGCGCCGCGTCGAACATTTCCTGCGGCGTGGATGCGCCTTCCAGCGCATCGGCGGCGTTGTCTTCCGTTTCGGCGGCGGGGGCTTCTTCCGCCTGGACCGCGTCTTCTTCAGGGGCGGATTCGCTTTCCTGCGCGAGGGCGGGCGCGGCGGCGAGCAGCAGCAGGGATGCGATCAGGGATTTCATGCCGAGGCCTCTGTGATGGCGGCGTTCAGTTCCGATATGGCGGCGGCCGGACCTTTTTCGTGCGCCCAGACAAAAGAGGACACGGCGATGAAGTCCGCCCCCGCTTCTACGAGCGGGGCGCAATTTTCCGGCGTTATTCCGCCGATGGCGAGGCAGGGCAGGGTGAAGATCTCGCTCCACCAGTCGAGAATGTCCGGCTCCGCGCTGGTTGGCGCGTCCTTGGTCTGCGTCGGATAGAAAGCCCCGAACGCCACATAGTCCGCGCCGTCTTCGCCAGCTTCTATCGCAAGATGGCGGGAATTATGGCAGGTGGCGCCGATAATGGCCTTGTCGCCCATGATGCGGCGCGCCTCGTCCAGCGGGGCGTCGTTCTGCCCCACATGCACGCCGTCCGCGCCGATGGCTTTGGCCAGATCCGGCCGGTCATTGACGATGAAGGCGACATCGCGCGCCCGGCAGATGGGCAGCAGGGCCTTGCCCGCCGCGATCACGTCTTCGTCGGCGGCCTCTTTCAGGCGCAGTTGAAAGGCCGCCACGTCGCCCGCGTCCAGCGCCGCTGTCAGCAGCGGGGCGAAGTCCGAAGGGTGGATCGCGGGGGGCGAAATCAGGTAGATGCGTGCCGTCACGCCGCGTGTCATATCCAAGAATTCGAGGGACTTCCAATGCCGATCGCCGCCGATGATGAAAAACAGATTCTGGAGCTGGAAGCCGACTGGCTGAACGCCGAGCGTGAAGGCCGCCCGCAGGATGTCGCGCCGCTGCTGTCAGAGACCGTGGAATTCTGGGGGCCGGAAGGCGAACGCTTCACGGGCCGCGAGGCCGCGGTGGAGCACCTGGCCGCGACGCCGGGCCGGATCCTGGGCATCGACCTGTCGGAAAAACAGATCTGGGGCGGACAGGACCTGGCCTGGAAGACGGCGCGCTTCATCACGGCGCTGGAGATTGACGGCAAGGCCGTGACCGTGCGCGGCCGCCACCTCTGGGTGCTGGGCCGCGAGGCCGAGGGCTGGCGCGTGCGTCTGCTCTGCTGGGAGCTGGACAGCGTGGAGGGCGGTTAGTCTTCCGGCGTTACGTCCGCAACGGACCAGCCATCGGGCGGGGCCGAAAGCGTGCATTCGCCGCACGGATCGGTGAGAGCGGCCGGCGCCGACGCGGTTGTGCGGGGCGTCCAGAAATAACCATCGTAATGGACCGCGCCTTCGTTGCGGGAGACAGGCGTGAGTATAACCCGGTCCCGATCGCCAGGATCGTCTCTGGCCGGCATGGGATGGGGGCCACACGTATAAGGCTGGCAATTCCACGCCTCGCCGCCCCCGCTGGAATAGTTGAGGCTCAGCGTTTCATTCTCCGGCAAACGCGCGGCGGCGGGCGGGGGCAGGGTGTCTCTCATCGGCGCCTTGGCCGCATGAATGTTGCCGACCAGAAAGACGATCAGGGCTTCCGGGCGGGTTGCGCCGATTGCCTCTAGCCGTCCCGCCATGGCGGCTTCGCCATAGGCCTGGTAGTCGCCTTCACGGGGCGGACGGCCGCCCCGGACGGCAAGAACGTCCAGATCCGCGCCGTCGGTTTTCATGCGCCGGGCCTGTTCTATCAGCGAAAACATCGCTTCGCTGCGCCGCCCGTCGGGCAGACCGCCCCGCCATTCAGGCCGCGACAGAAAGGCCAGCCGGGCGTCCGTTCCGCCATCAGAGTTGAGGTAACCGTCAAGCGGACCCTGCTCCAGGTCGCCATACTCCAACGCCAGAACAACAGGCTGCCCGCGTTCAAGCGCGTGGCAAACTACATCGCCGGCAAACTCCGGAGCCTCATTCGTGCCATGCATTTCGCCAAGAACGAGATAACGGAGACCGTCCTGCGACAGCACGGCGTCCACATCTTTGATCGGGGCGCAATCCTGCGCATGGGCCGCCACCGGTAGAGCCGATGCGAAGGCGAGAACCAGAAGGTTGAACAGCCTCGTCATACGACAACCGTAAGCTGCAAATGATCCGGGGTCACCTTTTTTCCGGATTTTCAGCCCGCCGCGCAGGTTTCGTCGATCAGGATGTGCTGGGCCAGCGCCGGTCCGCCTTCCATGGACTGGATGTGGCGGCGGCCATATTCGGCGGCGACCGCGTTTTCATAGGCGAAGCAGTACCAAGGGGCCTCGGCGTTGCCGGTATTGGTCAGGGCGTGATCCGTGCTGAGGTCCGGCAGGACAGTATGGAAAAAGAGGTGCTTGGTCTCGTGCTGTTCCAGCGCGGTGAAGGGCACCATCAGATAGGCGCCGGGCGCATGACGGCCCGGCTTCGCGGAGACGCGGTCATCGCGGTCGCCATCGGAGACGATGATGCAGGCGGAGAGCAGCGGAGCTGCCAGAAGCAGAAGTGAAAATCGGCGCATGGGACGGGTTCCGGGCGGTTATTGAACCAGCCGAGAATAGAGAAACAGCGCCCACATGGCGATCAGGGCGAGGAAATTTATCGTGAATATCTGGCCACGCAGCCGGACATTGCCCGTCAGCGTCTGCACCATTGTGTGGGCGAGCCGCCCGGCGATGAACAGCCATGCCAGCGCCAGCTGGGCCGGGGTGACCGCGTCCGCCGCGAACAGGATCGCCGCGAGCGCGTAGAACAGGACCGGGGCTTCAAATTGGTTGGAGAGATTGCGCGAGACGCGCGCGGCGGACGGGGAGTCCCCGTCGCCGAACTGGAAGTCGTTATAGGCCGTCTCGCCCTTGCTGACCGCTATGGCGCGGGCGGCGGTGAGCCAGACATAGAGGAAAACGACCAGCGCGAGATGCGTCGCCACGGGCCATAAAATCAGCTCCGGGGCGACGCTCTCGAACATCTTGCTTACCTGAAATGGCGCGGCGAATTACGCTGCCCGTTCGAAGCCTTTTTCCCACTGACCCAGCGAGGCGAGGCCGTTCATCTTGGCGCGGTGGCGGAAGGCCGCCTGGCCGGCTTCGACATTGGAGCCGTTCCACGCCTTGAGCGGCGCGGCCTGCAGGGCGCGGCCATAGGAGAAGGTGAGCTTCCACGGCAGGCCGCCGATGCGGTTCATGGCGTCCAGATGCGCGGTTGCCTGTTCGTCCGACTGGCCGCCGGAGAGGAAGGCAATGCCCGGCACGGCGGCCGGGACGGTGCGCTTGAGCGTGTTGACCGTGCGTTCGGCGACTTCCGAGGCGCTGGCCTGATCGGCGCACTTGGCGCCGGGGACGACCATGTTCGGCTTCAGGACCGTGCCTTCCAGGAAGACGCGGGCCATGAACAGCTCCTCATACAGGCGGCGCAGGACGCGGCCCGTAACGGCGTGGCAACGCTCGATCGTGTGGTCGCCGTCCATCAGGACTTCCGGCTCCACGATCGGGACGATATTGGCTTCCTGGCAAAGCGCGGCGTAGCGGGCCAGGGCGTGGCAATTTGCCTGGATGACGGCCTGATGCGGGCGGGCGTCGGAATCGATCTCGATCACCGCGCGCCATTTGGCGAAACGCGCGCCCAGCTCGTAATACTCGTTCAGGCGGTCGCGCAGGCCGTCCAGGCCTTCGGTGATCTTTTCGCCCTTGAAGCCGGCCATGTCCTTGGCGCCCATGTCCACCTTGATGCCCGGCACGGCGCCGGTGGCGGAGATAACTTCGGCCAGCGGGGCGCCGTCCTTGGCTTTCTGGCGCAGCGTTTCGTCATACAGGATGACGCCGGAGATATACTCGCTCATCGCGTCGTCGGCGCGGAACAGCATCTCGCGCCAGTCGCGGCGGGACTCCTCGGTGGATTCCAGGTTGATGCCGTCGAAACGCTTCTTGATGGTGCCGGTGGATTCATCGGCGGCCAGGATGCCCTTGCCGGGCGTGACCATTTTCTTGGCGATATCCGCCAGTTGATCTTTATTCATCGCAACTACCTTCTTCCCCCAGATCTCTTTTCTATCGTTTCAGGGCCTCGACGCCCGGCAGGGCGCGGCCCTCCACCCATTCCAGGAACGCGCCTCCGGCGTTCGAGACATAGGTGAAATCTTCATAGGCGCCGGCATGGCGCAGCGCGGCGACCGTGTCGCCGCCGCCGGCGACGGCGACCAGCTTGCCCGCGCGCGCCTGTTTGGCGGCGTATTTGGCCGCTTCCACGGTCGCGGTGTCAAATGGCGGGATCTCGAACGCGCCGAGCGGGCCGTTCCACAGCAGCGTGCTGGCTTCCTCGATCGCCTCGGCGATGGCGTCCACGGACTCCGGGCCGGCGTCGAGGATCATTTCGTTCTGGCCCACGCGGTCGGCGGAGACGGTGCGGCTGGGCGCGTTCGCCTCGAACTTCTCGGCGACCACGACGTCGGCCGGCAGCATGATCTCGCAGCCATGCGTGCGGGCCGCGTCCATGATCTTGCGCGCGGTGTCGGCGTAGTCCGGCTCGTTCAGCGACTTGCCGACATCGATGCCCTTGGCGCTCATGAAGGTGTTAGCCATGCCGCCGCCAATGGCGAGGATGTCCGCCTTTTCGACCAGCGCCATCAAAACGTCGATCTTGGTGGAGACCTTGGCGCCGCCGACCACCGCCATCATCGGGCGCTTGGGATCGCGCAGCACGGTGGAGAGATGGTCGATCTCCCGCGCCAGCGCCTTGCCGGCGAAGGCGGGGAGATGATGGGTGACGCCCTCGGTCGAGGCGTGGGCGCGGTGGCTGACGCTGAACGCATCCTCCACGAAGATGTCGAACGGTTCGGCCAGCGCCTTGGCGAAGGCCGGATCGTTGGCTTCCTCGCCTTCGTGGAAACGCAGATTCTCGAACAGCGCGACGCCGCCCTGCATCAGGCCCTCGGCCGCCTGCCGCGCCTCATCGCCCACGCAGTCCGGGACGAACAGGACCGGGGTATCCAGAAGCTCGGCCAGGACCGGCTGGATCGGGGCGAGGGAAAATTCCTCCGCCCGCTTTCCCTTGGGCCGGCCCAGATGCGAGATCAGCGCGATGCGCGCGCCCTGGTGCTTCAGATAGCGGATGGTCGGCAGCGCGGCCTCGATCCGGCTGGCGTCGGCGACCGCGCCGTCTTTCAGCGGGACGTTGAAATCAACGCGGACGAGAACCCGCTTTCCAGCGAGCTCCGCGTCTTCCAGGCGGTGAATCCGGGTCATCGGCCTTACAGGAACTTGCCCATGGCCAGCGCGGTGTCGCTCATCCGCGTGGCGAAGCCCCATTCATTGTCGTACCAGCTCATCACCCGCGCCAGGCGGCCCTCGATGACCTGCGTCTGGTCCAGCGCGAAGGTGGAGGAATGCGGGTCGTGGTTGAGGTCCATGGAGACCAGCGGCTTGGTCGTGTAGGTCAGCACGCCCTTCATCGGGCCGTCGGCGGCCGCCTTGATGGCGTTATTGATCTCTTCGGCGGACGTTTCACGGCCCGCATCGAACACCAGGTCGACCATGGAGACGTTCGGCGTCGGAACGCGGACGGAGGAACCGTCCAGCTTGCCGTTCAGTTCGGGGAGGACCAGGCCGACGGCCTTGGCCGCGCCGGTGGTGGTCGGGATCATCGACATCGCCGCGGCGCGGGCGCGGTAGAGATCCTTGTGCATGCGGTCCAGCGTCGGCTGGTCGCCGGTATAGGAGTGGATCGTGGTCATGTAGCCGCGATCGATGCCCACCGCGTCGTTCAGCACCTTGGCGACCGGCGCCAGGCAGTTGGTGGTGCAGGAGGCGTTGGAGACGATCAGGTCGTCCGCGGTCAGGATGTCGTGATTGACGCCGAAGACGATGGTCTTCTCGACATTCTTGGCCGGGGCGGAAATCAGCACGCGCTTGGCGCCGGCGTCCAGATGCGCCTTGGCGGACTCGGCGTCGGCGAAGATGCCGGTGCATTCCATCACCACATCGACGTCCAGCTCGCCCCAGGGGAGGTTCTTCGGGTCGCGCTCGGCCGTGACGCGAATGTCGCCATTGCCGGCGTTCATCACGCCGTCGCCGGTCGTGACCTCGTGCGGGAAACGGCCATGAACGGAATCGTATTGAAGCAGGTGGGCGTTGGTCTCTACAGGTCCGAGATCATTAATGCCGACCACGACGATATCGCCGCGGTTCTGTTCAATCATCGACCGAAGCGCAAGCCGGCCAATACGGCCAAAACCATTGATGGCAACACGTAGCGCCATGAGCGTCTCCCTTGGATCAGGCGGCGCGCAGTCTTACGGAGAATCCGCCGCGCCTCTTAACGATTTGCGCGGGGTTTAACGCGCAGGGGCCGCAAGGTCCATATTGCAGGCGCCGAAAGGGGTGTCAGGGGGAGACGGGACGCACTTTGGACGCGGTCTCCCGCGCCCGTTCCCGCGCGACCTCTATGGTTTCGCCGCGGGCGAGCGCCACGCCCATGCGGCGGCGCTGATAGGATTCGGGCTTGCCGAACAGGCGCAGATCGGATCCGGGAACGCCCAGCGCGTCCGCCACGCCCTCGAAAGCGATTCCCTTCGCATCCACGCCGCCATAGATCACCGCGCTGGCGCCGTACTGGCGCAGGCCGACATCGACCGGCAGGCCCAGAATGGCGCGGGCGTGCAGGGCGAATTCGCTCTGGCGCTGGGTGATCAGGGTGACAAGGCCGGTGTCATGCGGGCGGGGGCTGACTTCGGAGAACCAGACCTGGTCCCCCTTCACGAACAGCTCCACGCCGAACAGGCCAAGACCGCCCAGCGCGTCAGTGACCTTCCGGGCCACGTCCTGCGCGGCTTCGCGGGCGGGTTCGGCCATCGGCTGGGGCTGCCAGCTTTCGACATAGTCGCCGTTTTCCTGACGGTGGCCGACAGGCTCGCAGAACTGGGTCAGGGTTTCGCCTTCCGGCGATTTGGCGCGGACGGTGAGGAGCGTGATCTCGAAATCGAAATCCACCGCGCCCTCGACGATGACCCGCGTCTTCTTCGTGCGGCCGGAGGCAAGCGCGTATTCCCAAGCGGCGGGGATGCCGGCGGCGGCGTCCACCTTCGACTGGCCCTTGCCGGACGACGACATCACCGGCTTCACGAACACCGGATAGCCGATGCGGTCGGCGGCTTCCTGCAACTCCGCCTCGCTGGAGGCAAAGGCGTAGGGGCTGGTCGGCAGGTCCAGTTCCTCGGCGGCGAGGCGGCGGATGCCTTCACGGTCCATTGTCAGCTGCGTGGCGCGGGCCGTGGGAATGATGGTTGTCAGCCCCTCCGCCTCGATCTCGGCCAGCGTATCGGTGGCGATGGCCTCGATCTCCGGCACGACGAGGTCGGGCTTTTCGGCCTCGATCAACGCCCGCAGGGCCGCGCCGTCGGTCATGTCGATGACATGGGAGCGGTGGGCGACCTGCATGGCGGGCGCGTTCTCGTAGCGGTCGACGGCGATGGTCTCGACGCCCAGACGCTGCAGCTCGATCGCCACTTCCTTGCCCAGCTCGCCGGAGCCGAGCAGCATCACCTTTGTGGAGGCCGGGGTGAGCGGGGTTCCGAAACGCATAAGCTAGACCAGTGTCTGCGCCGCTTCCGCGACGGCTTTCGCCGTGATGCCGAAATGATCGTAGAGCTGTTCGTAAGGGGCCGACGCGCCGAAGCCCGTCATGCCGACAAACGCGCCGTCCCGGCCGATCCACTGGTCCCAGCCCATGCGGATGGCGGCCTCGACCGCGATCTTCGGCAGGCCCTCGCCCAGCACCTTCTCCTGATAATCCCCGGGCTGCTGTTCGAACAGTTCCCAGCACGGCATGGAGACGACGCGGGCGCCGATGCCTTTCTCGGCCAGCAGCTTCTGCGCCTCGACCGCCAGGTGAAGCTCGGAGCCGGTGCCGATCAGCACGCATTTTTCCTCCAGCCCTTCCTCCGGCGCGGTCAGGACATAGCCGCCAAGGGCGGACATGTTCTTGGGGCGCTTGGTCTGCGGCTGGCGCAGGCAGGGCAGTTTCTGACGGGTGAGCGCCATGACGGACGGGCCGTCCGCATTATCCAGCGCCAGCTCCCAGCACTCGGCTGCCTCCACAACGTCGCCCGGGCGGAACACCGCCACATTGGGCATGGCGCGCAGGGCGGCCAGATGCTCCACCGGCTGGTGGGTCGGACCGTCTTCGCCAAGGCCGATGGAGTCATGCGTCATCACGTGGATCACGCGCTGCTTCATCAGGGCGGCGAGGCGGATGGACGGGCGGCAGTAATCGGAGAACACTAGGAAGGTGCCGGAATAGGGAATGACCCCGCCATGCAGCGCCATGCCGTTCATCGCCGCGGCCATGCCGTGTTCGCGGACGCCGTAATGGATGTAGCGGCCGGAGAAATCATCCGGCGTGACCGACTGCATGTCCTTGGTGCGGGTGTTGTTGGAGCCGGTGAGGTCGGCCGAGCCACCGATCATTTCCGGCACGGCCGGGATCAGGGCTTCCAGCGCGGCGCCGGAGGCCTGACGGGTGGCCATGGCCGGGGCTTCGGTCGCCATTTTCTGCACATGGTCACGGATCGCCTGACGCCAGCCTTCCGGCAGGCGGCCTTCGATGGCGCGCTGGAACGCATCCTTTTTCTCGTGACCGTTCAGGCGCTGTTCCCACGCTTCGCGGGCGGCGCGGCCATGCCCGCCGACATCGCGCCAGGCGTTCAGAACGTCGTCCGGCACTTCAAACGGTTCATGGTCCCAGCCCAGATTCTTGCGGGTGCCGGCGATTTCCTCATCGCCCAGCGGCGAACCGTGGGTCGAAGCCGTGCCTTCCTTGGTGGGCGCGCCGAAGCCGATTTTGGTGCGGCAGGCGATCATGTTCGGCTTGTCCGACTCCATGCAGGCGGCCAGCGCGGCGCGGATCTGTTCATGATCGTGGCCGTCGACGCTCTGCACGTTCCAGCCCGCAGCCTTGAAACGCTTCACCTGATCGCCGGTCTCGGCCAGCGAGACATCGCCGTCGATACAGATGGAATTGTCGTCGAACAGGACGGTCAGATTGCACAGCTTCATATGGCCGGCCAGCGAGATCGCCTCGTGGCTGATGCCCTCCATCAGGTCGCCGTCGGAGGCGATGACGAAGGTACGGTGATCGACCAGGTCGTCGCCGTAGCGGGCCTTCATCAGGCGCTCGGCCATCGCCATGCCGACCGCGGTGGAGATGCCCTGTCCCAGCGGGCCGGTGGTCATCTCCACGCCCGGCGTGTCGCCATATTCCGGGTGGCCCGGCGTCTTGGAGTGCAGCTGGCGGAAATTCTTCAGATCGTCCATCTCCACGCCCGGCACGCCGGTCAGGTGCAGCAGGGAATAGAGCAGCATGGAGCCGTGGCCCGCCGAGAGCACGAAACGGTCGCGGTCCGGCCATTGCGGGTCGGCTGAGTCGTATTTAAGGAAGTCGCTGAACAGCACGGTCGCGACATCGGCCATGCCCATCGGCATGCCGGGATGACCGGAGTTGGCTTTCTGCACAGCGTCCATGGAAAGCGCGCGGATGGCGTCGGCCATGCGGCGGCGTGTCGTAATTTCGGCCTTATTCATGTGATGCTTTCGCCCCTGCCTGGATCAAAACGTCTTTTCAACGCCGCAGCGCCATGACTAAGCTTGCTTGAAGGAATGATGACGGATTCGCACGATTCCTCCGAACGTGGTCTCGAACACGCCGCACAGCGCCTGGACCAGGCGCTGTCCAGACTCGAGTCACGCTTCGAGACATTGCTTGAAAGCGGGGCCAGTCAAGAAAGGCAAGCCCCGGACGCTGAATTGGCTGAAGCCGCCGCCAATGCATCGCAGGTTCTGGCCGGCGCCATAGAAGAGGTGCAGGCCGCGATCCGGGAGGCCGGGGAGGCCGCGCGCAATGGCGAAGGTTGATATTGTCGTCAACGGGCGCTCCTTCGCTGTCGGCTGCGAACCGGGCGAGGAAGAGCACCTGAAATCGCTGGCGCGGCATTTCGATTCACATGTGTCGCGGCTGGCCGAACGCGTGGGACAGATCGGCGATTTGCGGCTGTTCCTGATGGCCGCGCTGGTGGTGTCCGACGAACTGGCCGATGCGGCGCGCGAGAACGAGGCGCTGCGCGGCAAGGCCAGGGACGACGGAGACGGTAATGCCGCGGCCGAAGCCCTGATCAAGGCGGCGGAGCGGATCGAGGCCCTTGCAGATCGCGCGGAGAAAACCCCTTGAGCAATCGCCCTTCCGGCCCCACATTCCGCTATGGCGGCGTCTGCGGTTCGCGTGATAGGCCACCATCTCAGCGACCGTACCTATCTCTATAGGGAGCTGTCACTGCCCGGGGCCGTGGCCCCTTGCAAACGGCGCCCACCTGGTTAGCCAGGTCCTAGAGAAGGTTAGGCCGAAACGGTCCTCGCGGAGCCGCCGCATGTTTTCGCTTTTCAGACCCAGCAAGAAGTCGCTCCGGCGCAAGATGAAAGTCCTGCGGGACGAGGCTGCGCGCTCCGATCCCGGGGCGGGGCAGCGCCTGCTGGAGCATTTCCCGCAAGGGGCATGGCCCTCCATCGGCGACGTGGTGGCGGCCTATCACCCGCTTCCCGGCGAGATCGACCCGCTGCCTCTTCTGGCGATGTTCGCCTGCGAGGGCGCGACGACCGCGCTGCCGGTGGCGGAGCCGGAGCGGACGCTGAGCTTCAAGATATGGAAGCCGGGCGATCCGGTGATCCGCGGCCTGTTCGGCGTCGATACGCCGGCGGAGGACGCCGACAAGGTGACGCCGGATTTCCTGCTGACCCCCATGCTGGCCTTCGACGCCAAGGGGCGGCGGCTCGGCTATGGCGCGGGGTTCTATGACCGGGCGCTGCAGCGCCTGCGGGCCGAACATGCGGTGACGGTGATCGGCCTGGCCTATGAGGCGCAGCGCGTGAAGCGCGTGCCGACCGAGGCGCATGACCAGAAAATGGACTGGATCCTGACCGAACGCGCGGCCTACGAGACGCATTGATGCCCCGCTACAAGCTGACAGTTGAATATGACGGCGGGCCGTTCGCCGGGTGGCAGCGTCAGGAGAACGGGCCGTCCGTGCAGCAGGCGCTGGAAGAGGCGGCGCTGAAGCTGGACCCCGAAGCGTCGGAAGTTTACGGGGCGGGGCGCACCGATTCCGGCGTGCATGCGCTGGGTCAGGTCGCCCATGTCGATCTTCGGAAGGACTTGCCGGACGACACGGTGCGCGACGCGCTGAACGCGCATCTGGGGCGCGGCGCGGTGGCGGTGCTGGCGGCCGAGCGGGTCGGCGATGAGTTTCACGCCCGGTTCGACGCGAAAAGCCGGTCCTATCTCTATCGTCTGGCGGACCGGCGCGCGCCGCTGGCGCTGGATCGTGGCCGGGTGTGGCGCGTGCCGCGGAAACTGGACGCGGCGGCGATGGACGCGGCGGCGCAGGTTCTGACCGGCCAGCATGATTTCACGACATTCCGGGCCGCGCTCTGCCAGGCGAAATCGCCGGTGAAGACGCTGGACGCGATCGCCGTGCGGCGCGTCGGGCCGGAAGTGCACATTTCCTGTTCTGCGCGGTCCTTCCTGCACCGGCAGGTGCGATCCTTCGCCGGGTCGCTGGTGGAGGTGGGGATTGGCAAATGGAGCGCCGACGATCTGCGCGCCGCGCTTGAGGCCAAGGACCGGGCCGCGTGCGGGCCGGTGGCGCCGCCGGACGGGTTGTATCTGGTGCGGGTCGACTACGCCTGAACGGCGGAGCCTGACAGCATGTAGGCCAGCCCCAGCTGCGCCATCAGCCACAGGATCAGGGCCAGACACGCTCCGCCAATGGCCAGTGACCATGGCGCGTCCAGCGCGCCGATGGCGGCCCGGCAATGGGCGAAGACCACCAAAAGGAAATAGAAGCTCGTGGTGGAGTAATGCGCCTCCGCCGAGACGAGGCCGGCCAGAAGGGGCAGGCCGATCACGGTGTGAACCATCAAGAGGAAGAGCAGCGTCCAGTTATGGACGACGATCCAGGGCGCCAGCGAGTCCCTGAGGCCGAACGCGCCGGTGAACAGGCGCGCGACCAGCGGGAAATACAGCCACATGACGGCATAGAGCGTGACCGCGTAGCCAAGACCGGCCGTGCGGGCCTGCGCCGGGTCTTCGGCCAACGCCAGAACCAGCTTGCTCTGGATGATCAGGACCAGCGCGAAGAAGGGAACGCCCCAGACCGCGGCCAGGAAGGAGCGCCAGAGGCCGCGTTCGGACACGTCGAAATGGGCGCGCCAGTCTTCCTTGAAGCTGAGCATCGCCACGACGCCCGCCAGATGCTGGCGCAAATCCGCAATCACGCCGGGCGGCTCCCGAATTTGTCGAAATAATCGATCAGGATGCGGGTATAGATGCGGGTCAGGGTTTCCATGTCGTCCAGGCTGACGCGCTCGTCGATCTGGTGGATCGTGGGATTGGTGAGGCCGAACTCGGCCACCGGGCAGACATCCTTGATGAAGCGGGCGTCGGAGGTGCCGCCGCTGGTCGAAAGCTCCGGCTTGCGGCCGGTTTCGGCTTCGACGGCGCGTTGCAGCAGGTCCGTATAGTCGCCCGGCTGGGTCAGGAACGCTTCGCCGGAGACGCGCAGATCCAGCTCCATCCTCACGCCGGTCTCTTTCTCGACCGCTTTGGCTTCCTTCTCCACCCATTTGACCAGCTCATCGCCCTTGTGGGCTATATTGAAGCGGACATTGAACATGGCGCGCGCCGCGCCCGGGATGACGTTGTGCGCCGGATTGCCGACATCGATGGTGGAGATTTCCAGATTGGACGGCTGGAAGTCCTCCGCGCCCTCATCCAGCACGCGGCCGCGCAGGCGGTCCAGCAGGTCGAGGAGGGCGGGGACCGGGTTCTTCGCCTTGTGCGGATAGGCGACGTGGCCCTGCACCCCCACGGCGCGGATGGTCCCGTTGAAGCTGCCGCGGCGGCCATGCTTGATCATGTCGCCCATGGCGGCGGGGTTTGACGGCTCGCCCACCAGGGCGTGGTCGATCTGCTCCCCCGCCTTCACGACGGCGGGCAGCAGCTTGCGCGTGCCTTCGATGGCGGGGCCTTCCTCATCGCCGGTAATCAGCAGGCTGATGGACCCGGCGGGCTGGCCCTTGGCGTCCAGATAGCGGGCGCAGGCGGCGACGAAGGCGGCGATGGCGCCTTTCATGTCCGAAGTTCCGCGCCCCCACAGGACGCCGTCATGGATTTCGGCGGCGAAGGGCGGATAGGTCCATTCTTCTTCCGGTCCGGTGGGCACGACGTCCGTATGGCCGGCGAAGCAGAAATTGGGCTGGTCGCTTCCCAGCCGCGCATACAGGTTTTCCACATCGCCAAAGCGGTGACGCGTGAAGCGGAAGCCCATCTGGCTGAGCGCGTCCTGCAGCGCCTCCTGCGCGCCCTCGTCGCGCGGGGTCACGCTGGGCTTGCGGATCAGCGTCTGCAGGAAGGGAATCGGGTCGGTCAGGTCCTGTGTCACGCCCCATCCTTAGCGCGCCTTCCCGTCCAGTCCCATAGGCCGCAAGTCCGGACTGCACCCACAACATGTCGTTTCCTGTGGATAGGCCTGATCCGGTATCTTGTGGTATAAGGGCTTTCGACTACGATATTTTGTGAGAGCGGGGTGATCCCTCACAACCGCGAACACAACATCTTGGGGTAAAGGAGAGGACGATGGCTTGGACCGATGAGCGCGTAGAGACGCTTAAGAAGCTCTGGACCGAAGGTCTGAGCGCCAGCCAGATCGCCCAGAAGCTGGGCGGGGTAACCCGGAACGCCGTGATCGGCAAGGTTCACCGGCTGGGCCTTTCAGGCCGCGCCACGCCGTCGCGCCCCGTGCGCCGCCCGGCGAAACCGGCGCAGCGCGTCAAGCGCGCCCCGGCAAGGCCCGCCGCGCAAACCGCGCAGCCGGAACGCGAAACCGCGCCCAAGCCGGTTCCGGTGGAGGCGCAGAAGCTGCCCAGCGGCGAATACGCCACGGTGCTGACGCTGAACAATCACATCTGCAAATGGCCGATCGGCGACCCGGACGATTCGGAATTCCGCTTCTGCGGCCGCAAGGCGGGACAGGGTTCGCCCTATTGCGAGGCGCACCAGCAGATGGCCTACCAGCCAGCCAAGAAGCGCCGCCGCAAGACGCCGGACGCGGACTCGCTGCTGAACTCGCTGGCCTCCCGCCGCGCCAGCTAGGCGGCCAGCCGAAACAAACAGGGGGGAGCGGGTATGGGCGCGTCAGGAGGCTGACGCGCCCATGTTTTATTCATGCCAAGTAGGCCAGGAGCTTGCCTATGGAGCGCAACGTGAAGCGAGAGAACGCACTGCTCATCTGTTTTGGTTTGATTTTTCTTGCTTCATGCCAGCGTGTTGAGAACGGTTTTGTCGTGCGTGATCCGGAAGGCGTGGTGGCGAGCGCTGAATTGCGGGTCTGCGGCAAGCATCAGCCGCTTTCTGAATCTCAAGGCGTTTTCAGCACGCACCTTGGAATCACTTGTGAAGGCTCGGGCGATATCCGGGTTCGTCTCAAGAATGGCAGTGAAACGACATGTCCGGTCGGATATGTCACGCCGGGTTTAAAGCAATCGCTCGAATATAAGATCCAAGATGGAGTATGCCGCTAGCGCTCCGGACGCGTCAGGAATTTGACGCGCCCATGTCCAGGGCGTAGCCGGCGGAGCGGACCGTGCGGATGGGGTCGTTGCGGCCCTCGCGCTTGAGGGCCTTGCGCAGGCGGCCGATATGGACGTCCACGGTGCGCGCCTCGACATAGACGTTCGAACCCCAGACCGCGTCCAGGAGCTGCTCGCGGGAGAAGACCCGTCCCGGGTTCTGCATGAAATAATCCAGCATCCGGAATTCGGTGGGCCCGAGATGGATTTCCTCACCCGCGCGCTTCACGCGGTGGGCCACCCGGTCAATCTGAAGATCGCCATAGGTGACCGTGTCCTCGGCCAGGCCCGGCCGGATGCGGCGCAGCACGGCCCGGATGCGGGCGAACAGTTCGGTCATCGAGAAGGGCTTGGTGACATAGTCGTCCGCGCCGGTGTCCAGCCCGCGCACGCGCTCGGCCTCCTCGCCGCGGGCGGTGAGCATGAGGATGGGCACGTTGCGGGTCGATTGCCGGTTGCGCAGGCGGCGGCAGACCTCGATCCCCGAGAGCTTGGGCAGCATCCAGTCCAGGATGATGAGGTCCGGCGTCTCCTCGGAGACCATGGTCATCGCCTCTTCCCCGTCCGGGGCGAGGCCGACGCGATAGCCTTCCTTCTCAAGATTATATTCCAGAAGAGCGGCGAGGGATTCCTCGTCCTCCACGATCAGAACATAAGGATCCATCAGCTACGCTCCCCTGGCTCTTGGCCTAATCCTCTTCCGGCTCCGGGCCGGCTTCGACGGTGTTGGTCTTGGGACGGTCCTTGGCGAGGTTCTCGCCGGTGACCACGAAATAGATGACCTCGGCGATGTTCGTGGCGTGGTCGCCGATGCGCTCGAGATTCTTGGCGATGAAGAGGAGATGGGTCGCGCCGCTGATCATGCGCGGGTCTTCCATCATGTAGGTCAGCAGCTCCCGGAAGAGGCTGTTGTAATGTTCGTCGATCTCTTCATCGCTGGTCCACACGTCCACCGCCTTGTCGACATGGCTGTGGGCGTAGGCGTCCAGCACGTTCTTGAGCTGCTGGCTGACCGCGCGGCCCATCTGGTCGACGCCGCGGGCGACGGGCAGGGCCTCGGCCTCGCTCAGCACGCGGCTGCGCTTGGCGATGTTCTTGGCCAGATCGCCGATGCGCTCCAGGTCGGCGGAGATTTTCAGGGCGGCGAAGGTGGCGCGCAGATCGCTGGCCATGGGCTGGCGCAGCGCGAACAGGCGGATCACCTTGCGCTCCAGATCGGCCTGGGCGTCATCGACGCGCTGGTCGCGCGCAATGATTTCACGGGCCAGTTCCGGATCGCGGCGAATGACGGACTGCACGGAGTCCGCGACCATGGATTCGGCTTGGCCGCCCATCCGGGCGATGTCGGCGGAGAGCTGTTCCAGCTCTTCTCCGAAGGATTTGACGATATGTTCGGACATGATCTTCTAACGCTTTCCTCTAGCCGTAGCGGCCGGTGATATAATCCTGAGTGCGCTCGTCCCGGGGCTTGGTGAACATTTCCTCGGTCGCGCCGGATTCCACCAGCTTGCCCAGATGGAAGAAGGCCGTTTGCTGCGAAACGCGCGCGGCCTGCGCCATCGAATGGGTGACGATGATGATGCAGTAATTTTCCCGCAGTTCGTCGATCAGCTCCTCGATCCGGGCCGTCGCGATGGGGTCCAGCGCCGAGCACGGCTCGTCCATCAGGATGACTTCCGGGGAGACCGCGATGGCGCGGGCAATGACAAGGCGCTGCTGCTGGCCGCCGGAAAGACCGGTGCCGGGCTGATCCAGGCGATCCTTCACCTCTTCCCAAAGTCCGGCGCGGCGCAGCGAGTTCTCGACGATTTCCTCGAGTTGGTCGCGATTGGCCGCAATGCCGTGAATCTTCGCCCCATAGGCGACATTGTCGAAAATCGATTTCGGGAACGGATTGGGCTTCTGGAACACCATGCCGACGCGGGCGCGCAACGGCACGGGATCGACGTCCTTTTCATAGATGTTCTGGCCGTCAATTTCGATCACGCCGGTGGTGCGGGCGGTGTCGATGGTGTCGTTCATGCGGTTGATGGTGCGCAGGAACGTCGACTTGCCACAGCCGGACGGGCCGATCAGCGCGGTCACGGTGCGGTCGGGTATGTCGACCGCGACATCGAACAGGGCCTGCTTCCCGCCATAGAAGACGCTGACGTCGCGGGCGCGGACCTTCATGTCACGCTCCGGCTGCACGCCGTGGGTCGGGTTCTCCTCCATCGCGGCTCTCAGGCCCTTGGGAGGCTGTATGCCCTCCGCCGGAGTCGGGGTGTCGGTCATGGGCTGGTCTCTATCCATTTCTACCATCTGCGTTCGAAGCGCCGGCGCAACAGAACGGCGATGGCGTTCATCACGATCATCAGCGACAGCAGGACGATAATCGCCGCCGCGCTGCGCGCCTCCCAGGCGCGTTCGGGGTTCAGCGCCCACATATAAATCTGCACAGGCATGACAGTGGACGGGTCGGTAAATGTGTTGGGCGTGTCGGCCACGAAGGCGACCATGCCGATCATCAGGAGCGGCGCGGTTTCACCCAGCGCCTGCGCCAGACCGATGATGGAGCCGGTCATGATGCCGGGCATGGCCAGCGGCAGGACGTGGCTGAACACGGTCTGGGTGCGCGAGGCGCCAACGCCCAGCGCGGCTTCCCGGATGGAAGGCGGCACGGCCTTCAGCGCGGCGCGCGAGGAGATGATCACGGTGGGCAGCGTCATCAGCGCCAGCACCATGCCGCCGACCAGCGGCGCCGATCGCGGCATGCCGAAGAAATTGATGAAGACGGCCAGGCCCAGAAGACCGAACACGATGGATGGCACGGCGGCGAGGTTGTTGATGTTCACCTCGATCAGGTCCGTCCAGCGGGTGCGCGGGGCGTATTCTTCCAGATAGAGGGCGGTGAAGACGCCCACCGGAACGGCCATGAACATGGTCACCAGCATGGTGAGGATGGAGCCGACAAGGGCGCCCAGAACGCCGGCCAGCTCCGGCTCCCGCGAGTCCGTATTGGTGAACAGATAGGTGTTGAAGCCGCGCGTGATGACGCCCGCGTCGCGAAGCGTCTCCGTCCAGACGATCTGCGCGTCGCTGATGAGGCGGTTGGCCTCCGGCGTTTCCAGAACCAGCAGCGAGGCCTCGCCCGCGCCGGCGGCGAACGGGGTCAGGATTTCCGCCTGCGCCACGTCGCCCTGCAGGCCGGTGATGCGGGCCGCGCCGTCCGCGAAGCGCACGATGACGCTGGGATCATCGATTCCGAAACCGAACCCCTCTTCGCCCGCTTCGGACTGAATGGCGTCCAGCAATGCGGGATTGAGGCGGAGACTGGCGCCCCCGTCATCGGCCAGCGCCAGCTGCGCGGCGCCTGCGTTCCTGACGCGTTCAATCCCGGTGACCTGTCCCTTCAGATAGCGGTCGACATCGTCGGAGACCGGAATGGTGTGGGTGGTCTGCCGGTCCAGAAGCGAGGGATTATCCAGCACGCGGTTCATCAGGCCGGAGGAGGAAACGCTGGTATAGAGGCCGAACAGCTCGCGGAGCTGGCTGCGCTCCTCGATCTGCGGGAAGCGGTCGCGCATGGCGTCCTGCATCAGGCCGGCATAGGAGCCGCGGCGCACGGCGGCCTCGAATTCCGGCGACCCGGGAAGCGCCTGTCCCACGCCGGGCGCGGCGCGCGATGCGTCCAGATCGACATCGAGCGTGATTTCCCATGCCGTGAAAGCCGGGGCGGCCTGCATGGCGATGCTGCCGATCAGGGTCGCCAGGGCGGCCAGCGCCAGAAGAATGGCGGACAGGCCATAGAGACGGAAACGCTGTTCCGCGCGGTGACGCTTCTTCAGGCGCGCCTCGACGGCCTGCTTGATCGATATGTCTTGCGCGGCGTCAGTCATATTTCTCGCGGTATTTCTGGACCACGCGCAGCGCGATCACGTTCAGGCACAGCGTCACGATGAACAGCACCAGCCCCAGCGCGAAGGCGGCCAGCGTCTTGGGGCTGTCGAATTCCTGGTCGCCGGTCAGCAGGGTCACGATCTGCACGGTGATGGTGGTCACCGATTCAAACGGATTGCCGGTCAGCTTGGCGGCCTGACCGGCGGCCATGACCACGATCATCGTCTCGCCGATGGCGCGGGAAACCGCCAGCAGGACCGCGCCGACAATGCCAGGCAGGGCGGCGGGAAACACCACCTGGCGGATGGTTTCGGACTTGGTCGCGCCCATCGCATAGGCGCCGTCGCGCAGCGATTGCGGCACGGCGTTGATGACGTCGTCGGAAAGCGAGGACACGAACGGAATGATCATGATGCCCATGACCAGGCCCGCGGCCAGCGCGCTTTGCGTGGGCACGCCAAAGCCCGCCGCCTCGCAAATCGCGCGGATGAACGGGCCGACCGTCAGCAAGGCGAAGAAGCCGTAAACCACGGTGGGAATGCCGGCGAGGATTTCCAGAAGCGGCTTGAACACCTTGCGCTGGGTGCGCGTGGCGTATTCGGAAAGATAGATCGCCGCGTACAGGCCAATGGGGACGGCGACGGTCATCGCGATGGCGGTGATCAGGAACGTGCCGGCGAACAGCGGGATGGCGCCGAATGCGCCGGACTGGCCGACCTGGTCCTCGCGCAGGGCGATTTGCGGGCTCCATTGCAGGCCGAACAGGAATTCGATCGGCGAGACCGCCGAGAAGAAGCGCAGAGATTCGAACAGCAGCGACAGGACGATGCCGAGCGTGGTGAGAATCGCGATCACGGAGGAGAGCAGCAGCACGCCCTTCACCACGGTTTCCACGCGGTTGCGCGCCCGCAGCGTGGTCGAGACCTGCGACTGGCCCAGATAAAGGCCGGCGCCGGCGATCGCCAGGGTCAGCAGGGCGATGATCCAGGTGGCGATGCGCGTCAGGCCGGCTATGCGGTCGGCCATGTCCATGTGCAGGGCGGAGGTGCGGCTGGGCTGTTCGCCGAAGGCCAGGGCGCGCGCGTCGCGCATGAACAGTTCAATCTGTTCAGGCGGGGCGCTGGCGACACTGGCCGGCAGGCTCTGCATCGCCGCCATGTCGATCAGCGGCGTGCCGAACACGGCGTAGAGCATCAGCAGGGCAAAGGCGGGCAGCCCGGTCAGGATCGCGACATAATAGCCGGAATAGCTGGGCATGGAGTGAAGGCGGGAAGGCGCGCCGCCGGCCACCGTCATCGCCCGTTCGCGGCCCCGGTAATAGGCGGCCGCGGTGGCGACGAGCAGTATCAGCGCGACAATATGGGAAACCGACATGCGCGGGTCCTGGCTCGACGTGCAGAATCACTTGGCTGCGAGCCATCTGATCGCCCGCGCTTAGAGGGCTTATGACGGTTACATGACAGTTTGATGAAACCGGGCGGTCAGTCTGCAGTTTGCGGTTCGGCGGTCTGTTTCCCGGCTGCCGCGGGCGCGGCGCTTCCGGCAAGCGGCGCGCAAACGGTGAAGACCGCGCCGCGGCCGGGCGCGCTTTCGACGGAGAACCCGCCGCGATGCCGCGTGGCGACATGTTTTACGATGGCCAGTCCCAGCCCGGTTCCCTTGCGGTCCTCGGCCTTGCCTTCCTCGACCCGGTAAAAGCGTTGCGCCAGGCGCGGCAGGTGCGCGCGCTCTATCCCCGGCCCCTGGTCGCGAACCCGTATGACGCCCACCGCGCCTTCGGAGGACGGGCTGACGATGGTCATGCGGCCCGATTCCTCGATCAGCCGGCCGCCGGGGCGGATCGCGTCATAAGGCGAATCGCCCACGGCGATTTCCACGGTCACCGTGGCGCCGCCGGGGGAGTATTTTATGGCGTTGTCGGCCAGGTTCTGGATCACGGCCATCAGCTGGTCGCGGTCGCCGGTGACTGTCACCGGCGTTTCCGGCGCGTCCAGCCTGAAGGAGACGCCGCGATCCGCCGCGATGGGTTTGAGCGTGTCGAGGATGTCCTTGGCGATCTTGCCCAGATCGACTTCCTCCGACGGGGCGACGTGCTCGTTCATCTCGATCCGGCTGAGGGACAGCAGGTCGTTGATGAGGCGTCGCATCCGGTCGGTCTGAGATTCCATGATGGACAGGAAGCGGTCGCGCGCGCCCTCGTCATGCCGGGCATGGCCCTTCAGCGTCTCTATAAAGCCCGATAGCGAGGCCAGCGGCGTGCGCAATTCGTGGCTGGCGTTGGCCAGGAAGTCGGCCCGCATCCGCTCGGCGCGCTTGGTGGCGGTCTCGTCATGGAGAAGCAGCATGGCCAGGCGCTGACCGCCCAGCTTCTGGGGCAGCGGATTCACGAATGCGCGGACATGACTCTCATAGGGCGCATTGGCGCTGTATTCGACCGGGGGCGGGGTGTCGCCGTCCAGCGCCGCGGTTATGGCCTCCAGAACTTTCGGCTGGCGTATCAGGGAGGCGATATTGCCGCCGTCGCGCGACAGGCCCAGGAAGTCGCGCGCGGCGCGGTTGGCGCGTTCGATTCGTCCGCCCTGTCCGATCAGCAGGACCGGGTCGGACAGAAGCTCCACCATCGCCGCGGCGGTGGCGTCGGCCTCGGGGGAGGGCAGGGATTCCGTTTTCTCCGGCGCGGCGGCGATTTCACGCGGGCTGCCGGCCAGCAAATAATAGATCGCCGACAGCGCGCACAGCGCCGCCACCGCGGCCACGGCGTTCGCAATCGCCACCGAGCCGGACATGGTCAGCAGGACAACGGTCAGCGCGCCGATCCCGGCGGTAACAACGATATCGCGGCCGCGGGCCGGCGATTTTTTCATGAAATCCTGACTCATACGCATCCAGACACGGTGTGACTCGCATCACTCTACCAGATTGGCGGCCATGCGAAGCGCGAACATGCGCCTCGTCAGGCGCGCCAAGGGATTATTACAGATTTGTCATGTTGAAAAACAGAAAGAGTTTGTTGGTAGTCGCTATAGATTTAGCGTTTTTCGATAAAAATTTTTTGACTCACGGATCGCCCGATGCAAAACCCTGAACAACACCAAAACGACCAGACGACAGAATGCTGAAAATACTCCTCACCGCCGCCAGCGGCGCCGTCCTTCTTTCCGCCTGCGCTACCATGCAGGGCGCGGACACCGACCTGGCCCAGCCTGAAGCCGCCCCGGCGGAATGGGCCGCCGTTGACGCGGCGACGCCGCCGACCGGCGACTGGGTCGGCGCGTTCAATGATGCGATCCTGACCAGCCTGATCAGTGAGGCGGTCGCCAATAATTACGATATCGCCGCCGCCGCCGCCCGGGTGGAGCAGGCGCGCGCCCTGTCGGTGCAGACAAACGCCCAGCGCCTCCCCACGCTGGACGCCGATGTGGGCGCGACCGGAACGTCCGCGGAAAACGCGGCGACGGGACGGCGCAATGAATCGACCTCCTACAGCGCGGGTCTCAGCGCCAGCTGGGAAGCCGATGTCTGGGGCCGCCTGTCGGACCAGGCGCGCGCCGCCGCGACCGATGTCGAAGCGAGCGAGGCCGATCTGGAGGCCGCCCGCCTTTCCATCGCCGGGGCCGTGGCCCAGCGCTGGTTCGAACTGATCGAGGCGCGCTTGCAGACCGATCTGTCGCGCCGCGACGTTGAAAACCGCGAACGCTCCCTGCGCTTTATCGAGCGGCGCTATTCGCGCGGCGTTTCGACCAGCCTGGACGTGCGGCTCGCCCGCTCCGCGCTGGCCTCCAGCCGGGCGCAGCTCTATTCGCAGATCCAGTTTGAAGATTCCGCGGCGCGCGCGGTCGAGGTCCTGCTGGGCCGTTATCCGGGCGCAGAGCTGGAGGCCGTGGCATCGCTGCCGGACCTTCACGCGCTGCAGGGCGCCGGGGCTCCGGGCGAACTGCTGGTCCGCCGGCCGGACCTGCGCGCCGCCGAGGCGCGGCTGACATCCGCCGGCCTGCGCGCCAGCCAGGCTCGCAAGGCCCTGCTGCCGCGCCTGACCCTGAACGGCACGGCCGATCTGGGCGGACCGGACATCGAAGACCTTCTGGACGTTGATACGCTGGTGGCGCGCCTGATCGGCAATGTCGCCCAGCCGATCTTCCGCGGCGGTTCGCTGCGCGCGGAAGCCACCCGCCAGGAAGCGGTCGCGCGCGAGCGTCTGGCCAGCTACGCCAATGCCGCGCTGTTCGCGTGGCAGGAGGCGGAGAACGCGCTGGAAGCTGAAATTCTGCTTGCAGACCGCGAAGCGGCGCTGGAAGAGGCGGCCGAAGAAGCCGCCCGCGCCGAAGAGCTGGCCGAGCGCCAGTACAATAACGGTCTGCGGACCATTTTCGATCTGCTGGACGCGCAAGCGCGGCGGATCACATCTGAAAGCCAGTATCTGACCGCCTCCCGCCAGCGCGTGTCCAATCGCGTGCAGCTTTATATGGCGATCGGCGGAGACTTTAACGTGCCCGCAAATGAGCAAGACGAGGCGCGCCAATCCGAGGAACAAAGCTCATGATCCTGAGAAGAATTCTAGTCGTTGCCGCCCCGATCGGAATCATCGTGCTGGCCATCGTGGGCATTGCGGCCCTCGGCGCGCTGCGCCCGGAGCCCGAACAGACCCAGGAGGTCCGCAAGGGCCTGGCCGTATTCACCGAGCCCGCCGAGGTCCGTGACATCGCGCTGACCGTGGACGCGCAGGGCGAGGTAACGCCCCGCCGCGAAATCGAACTGGTTCCGGAAGTTTCCGGCAAGCTCGTCTATGTCGATCCGTCTTTCACCGAGGGCGGCTTCTTCGAGAAGGGCGAGGTTCTGATGCGGGTCGATGACTCCAATTACCGGCTGGCGGTCACACGCGCCCGCGCCGCGGTCGCCGAGGCGCAGCAGGCCCTGACGCGCGAACGCGCCGAAGCGGATCTGGCGCGCGCCGAGTGGGAAGAGATTGGCGAGGGCGAAGCCTCCGCCCTGGCCCTTCGTGAACCGCAGATGGCGCAGGCCGAAGCCGCGCTGGCTTCCGCGCAGGCCACGCTCAGCGAGGCCGAAATCAATCTGGGCCGGACGCAGATCCGCGCGCCGTTTGAAGGCCGCGTGCGCACCAAGATGGCCGATATCGGCCAGTATGTGACGCCGGGCCAGAGCCTTGGGCAGATTTTCTCGACCGATCTGGTGCAGATCCGCCTGCCGCTCACCGACTCGCAGCTGGCGCTGGTCGATCTGCCCCTGGCCTTTGAAGGCACGGACAGCAATCTGGGCCCGCAAGTGAAATTCGCCGCGCATATTGCCGGCGGACGCCATGAGTGGACGGGGCGCATCGTGCGCACCTCTTCGGCCATCGAGCCGACAACGCGCGCGCTCTATGCGATCGCGGAAGTCGAGGACCCTTATGGCGCGGGTTCGGACAATGGCGTGCCGATGGCTGTTGGCCTGTTCGTGGACGCCGCGATCCAGGGCCGCCAGATCGCCAACGCCGTGGTTGTCCCGCGTGAGGCGCTGAGGAATGGCGAGCATGTCTTTGTCGTAAGCGAAGACGATACGCTGGATATCCGGCAAGCCCAGCTCATTCATTCCAGCCCTGACAGCGCCATCCTAGCCGGCGGCGTGGCCGAGGGCGAGCGCGTGGTGGTCTCGCCGATCCAGACCCCGACCGACGGCCTGCGGCTCGACCCGCTGAGCGTGGAGGGCGAAGGCGTTGACGTGCAAGAGGAAGACGAAGCCCAGGACGATGTCAGCATCGCGCGGGCCAATGATGGAGAACCCACCTGATGAGCCCCGCAACGGTCAGCCATAAAGGCATCTTCGCCTGGTGGGCGCGCAACCCGGTCGCCGCCAACCTCCTGATGTTCGTGCTGCTGATCGGCGGCGCTATCAGCTTCATGCAGATGGAGCGGGAAGTCTTCCCGTCCGTGCCCTGGAACGGCGTGTCCGTTTCCGTGGCCTGGCCGGGCGCCTCTCCCCAGGACGTCGAGGAGCAGATCCTCGTTCGGATCGAGGAGGCGATGGCCGATCTCGACGGGATCGAGGAAATCACGTCGACGGCCCGCGAAGGGTCGGGCTCGGTCAATATCGAGGCCGAGCGCAGCGTCGACATGACCGCCTTCATCGACGAGGTGAAGCTGCGCGTCGACTCCGTGAACAACCTGCCGCCCAGCATCTACCCGCCGGTGGTGTCGCGCTGGAAAGCGCAAAACCAGTTCATCGGCCTGGTGCTGCACGGCGATGTCGAGCGCCGGGTGCTTCAGGAAGTGGCGCGCGATGTCCGCGACGAGGTGGCCCAGCTGCCCGGCGCCTCGCTGGCGCAGGTCAATGCGACCATCCCGGAAGAAGTCTCGATCGAGCTGTCCGAGGAGGCGTTGCGCCGTTACAATCTGACCTTCGACGAAGTCGCCCGCGCCATTCGCGCGCAGTCGCTGAACTCGTCCGGCGGTCAGGTCCGCACCGATCTTGGCGACGTGCCGCTGACCGCGCGCAATCTCGCCGACACCAAGCAGGATTTCGAAACCATCATCATCCGCCAGACTCCCGGCGGCGCGACCATTCGCCTGGGCGATGTCGCCAATGTCGTGGACGGCTTTGCGGACGGCGATATCAATGCCGAGTTCGACGGCGATCCTATGGCGCTGATCATGTTAATGACGCCGGAGAAGATGAACGTTGTCGAGACCGCCACGGCGGTCGAGGAATTCGTCGAGAGAAAGGCCGACGATCTGCCGGCCGGGCTGGAGCTGGAGCTCTGGTGGGACGACTCCGAGGCCTATGAAGCGCGCATGGCGACGATTTCCGGCAATGCCTTTCTGGGGCTGGGGCTGGTCTTCATCGTGCTGATGCTGTCGCTGCGTCCGGCGGTCGCTTTCTGGGCGACGGCGGGCATCGCGGTGGCGTTCGCGGGCGGGATCATCTTCCTGCCAGCCATGGGCGTGTCGCTGAACATGCTGTCGCTGTTCGCCTTCCTCCTGGTGACCGGGGTTGTCGTCGACGACGCCATCGTCATCGGGGAGAATATCCATAACGAGGTCGAAAGCGGTCGGCATCAGGGGCTGGACGCCGCGGTGCTGGGCACGCAACTGGTCGCCAAGCCGGTGATCTTCGCGGTCATCACCACGATGATGGCGTTCGCCCCGTGGATGATGCTGTCGGGACCGGAAGTGCAGATGACGCGCCAGATCTCTCTGGTCGTGATCTTCGCGCTGGCGTTCTCGCTGGTGGAATCGCTGTTGATCCTTCCTGCGCACCTCTCGCACCTGAAGCCGACGAAGCCGACCAGCAAGCTGATGCAGTTGCAGGACCGCATCGCCAACGGCCTGGTCTGGTTCGCGCGCAACATCTATCGCCCGCTTGTCGAGATGGCGCTGAAGCTGCGCTACATCACCATCGCCGTCTTCATGGCGCTCTTCATGCTGGCGATCGGCCTGCAGACGACGGGCTGGCTGGGCTTCAAGTTCATGCCGGACATCGAGAGCGAGTTCATCCAAGTCACGATCGAGCTGCCCGAGGGCACGCCGTTCTCCCGCTCGGAGGTTCTCAAGACGCGTCTGGAAGCGGCACAGGACCAGGTCGACCAGTACTACAAGACTGAATATGGCGAAGACTCGGAGATGTTCGTCGGCTCCGCGGTTCTGGCCCTGAACGGGCGGGTCCGCGCATGGATGGAAATCGCCGCGCCGGAAGAACGCCCGGGCCGCAACCTGCCGACTTCGGACGTGTCCGAGCGGCTGCGCGAGGCCATGGGTCCGGTTCCGGACGCAGAGGAGATCCGTTTCGACGCGACCTTCTCTGGCAACCAGCCGGAAATCATGTACTCGGTGAACTCCGACAATCTGGACCGGCTGCAGGCCGCCGTTGCGGACCTGAAGGCCCAGCTGGGCACCTATGACGCCGTGTTCGACATCACCGACAATCTGCAGGCCTCCCAGCAGGAGTTGCAGATCTCGCTGAAGCCCGGCGCGCAGGCGCTTGGCCTGACGCTGTCGGACGTCACGCGGCAGGTTCGCCAGGCCTATTATGGCGAAGAGGTCCAGCGCCTGCCCCGTGAAGGCCAGGATGTGCGCGTCATGGTGCGCTATCCGGAGGAAACGCGCCGGGATCTGGACTCCCTGCGCAATCTTCGCGTCCGCACGGCCAACGGGGCGGAAGTGCCGCTCTATACCGTCGCGGAAACCAACTTCGCGCCCTCGATCCAGCGCATCACCCGCCGCGACCGCATGCGGTCGGTGACGGTCAGCGCGGAAGTCGCGGGCGGGTCTGAAAACCCGGTGCGGGGCGATATCTTCAAGGACCTTGAAGAGAATTTCTTCCCGCAATGGACGGCCCGCTATCCCAACGTGACGCGCGGCCAGCTGGGCGACGCCGAAGGACAGGCGGAGTTCATGCAGGAAATCCTGGTGCTGCAACTGGTCATGCTGATCGGCATGTATGTGTTGCTGGCCGTGGCTTTCCGCTCCTACTTCCAGCCCTTGCTGATCATGACGGCCATCCCGTTCGCCACCGCTGGCGCCTATTTCGGACACGTATTGTTCGGCATGCCGCTGGCGCTGTTTTCCTTCTTCGGGATCGGCGCGGCCGCCGGGGTGGTGGTCAATGACAACCTGGTGCTGGTGGACATGGTCAACCGGCTTCGCCAGAGCGGACTGGGCGCCTATCAGGCGCTGGTCGAGGCGGGCACGCAGCGTTTCCGCCCGATCCTGCTGACCACGGTCACGACCTTTGTCGGGATCATGCCGATCACCGCCGAACAGTCGACGCAGGCCGCGTTCCTGAAACCGATGGTGGTCAGCCTGGCGTTCGGCGTGGTGTTTGCGCTGTTCCTGACGCTGTTCATGGTGCCGGCCCTGTATGCGACCGGCGTCGACATTGCGCGCTTCTCGCGCCGTATGTGGACGGGGCAGCGGCAGCCGAAATTCGGCTCCTCCTGGGAAGAGGAGAAGGAGTTCGCGGCGGTGCCGGAGAAGGACGTCCTCGAGGGCGGTCATACGGCCCCCGCGGAATGAGCTAACGCTCTGACAGACAAGCGTTTCTGGCGCGCCCTGTAAAAAGGGCGCGCCAGAGCGCGTTTTCGAACTAGGGTCCTTGCAAGAAACAAAAAAGGGGAAACTCGATGAAATCCAGATATCTGCTTTCCGCGGCGGCCTTCGCGCTGGTCGCGGCCTGCGGCCAGTCCGATACGCCCGCGGAAGACAACGCCGCGGCTGAGGCCGAAACGCAGCAGCAAGCCGAAACGACGGACGGGGCTGGCGAACAGCAAGTCGCCGACGCCCTGT